>JAJZSC010000058.1 GCA_021849995.1 Bacillota bacterium
TTGCGGAAACGGTTGGAAAAATGAGCTGCCAATAGAGGTAAGACGAAGTTTTTTGGTTCAATAATGGTTACTAGGGCCTCGTTAAAGATCGAAAAGCGAATAAACCCTTTGAATCTATGACTTTCGAAGGTTAAGTGGTGCACCGGAGTTCAATATTGACGCTGATCCGGTCAGCCAAATAACCCAGCCTAGCCAGGATTTCATTATCTGTACTCGGGATAGCCTTCACATGAATGTATCCGGCAAAACTATAGTCCCTGCGCAATAACTCTAAAGTCTGAATCATTTGCTCCGTCGTATAGTTAGGATTCTTAATCACTGCAGAACTCAAAAATAACCCTTCAATATAGTTGCGGCGGTAAAAGTTTATCGTAAGCTGGCCAGCTCTCTCGGGGTAAATGCGGCCCTAGGGGTATCATTAGAAATACGATTAACACAATACTTGCAATCATAAACGCAGATATTCGTCATCAAGACCTTCAGGAGGGATATGCACCGGCCGGCCGCCGAAAAACTATGGCATATCCCACTGGCTGCTGTGCTGCCTATACTTGTTGAGTTGCCCTTGCGCTCGACTCCGCTCGAAGTACAGGCTACATCATATTTTGCCGAATCTGCCAAAATGGTCAGTTTATCAAACAAATCCATGTTAATCCCCCCCGCTTAATAGAATATTACAGAACAAACATTCTTGCAAGAGGGTCAATTTGTTCGTGTGGTAGTGGAAAGAAATATAAACATTGCTGTGGTAAAGGAAATTAGAAAAAAGATCAAAAATTCCCTACCTAAAGAAATCTTGACTTGGGCCAAGCTTTTAATGCGCAGGCGGCTACCTAGATGCACTTGTTAAGGATACTACTTCAGAATATTACTTGACCCATAGGTTAAGATCTTCCCAATTCCCTGCTATGTGACAGTTATTAATCAAGCACCCTTGGTAATTGTACCCCAGCTTGTAGAAAACTCGATTAACCCCATAGGAACGGGCCCTTGCCAAGGTATATAAGATATAGTCATTTCCCTTAAGGATCTCAGTTTCCAACAGCATAAGAAGCCTCTCTGTTAAGTTTTGGCCCCTGAATTCATCCTTCGTAGCACAATCCGTCATTTCACAGCGCAGAAGATGATCATCTGGGTAAGCAGCAGAAACACTAATTAACTTATTTTTATAAAAAACTCCTGCAAAGAGACATCCGATAGACATCTGCTTGAAAATATAGTTTGGGTCAATAGGCGTAGGATACGTCACAAACACACTCTTGAGGAGATTTGAAATCTCGATTGTATCTGAAGGTTCTAAAAGTCTAAGTTCATAGTTCTCAGATAAAGGCTGTAACGGTTCTACGGGATTATTATAAATAGATTGAATGATATCATCTTCGAGCTGGAGCTTATTTGAAATTCCACGCAAAGGGTTCATAAAGTAGGCCATGCTTACTACAGGTTGATCATTACGTCCGTGCATTCTCCCTTCAAATTTAAAGCCGTTTCTCGCAAACTCGGCTACATCACTGTCATATGCCCAGAGCCAAATTTTTTCTAAATTCTTTTCCATAGCGAGGGATTTTAGCCTTGGAGCAAGTTCTTGAACATCTGATTTATACGGATAACCATTTATGATAAGTCGTTTATTAAACTGGTCCACGGTGAAGTTACTGCTTGTGAGATTTATAATCCTATCAGCACTTCGCATTTATTCTACCGCCTTTCACATTTTTGGTACTGTAATCTTCTTTGTTCACGTATATTACCTTTGGGAATAAGACTAGCTTTTTCTCCTCTAAATAGTTTAGCAATTCCCGCCCTACTTGCTTTATTAGAATTACATTTTTCGTTACACCTTTTGCAGGGGTTCTCCTGATTTTCGGGTTCTTGGTAAATCGTAATGATGCCTTCATAATTTCGCAAGACAATTTTATCATGAGACTGTGAAATAAGATAATTTGGCTGAAGCGGAATTTTACCCCCGCCACCAGGAGCATCTACGACAAATGTGGGTACTGCCAGCCCAGAGGTATGTCCTCTTAACATTTCTATGATATGGATCCCTGTACTTACTGAAGTTCTAAAATGTTCAATTCCCTTGGAGAGGTCACATTGATATAGATAGTATGGACGAATACGAATTTTAACTAACTTTTGGACTAACTCCTTCATAGTCACTGAACAATCATTAATCCCTTTAAGAAGAACGGATTGATTTCCCAATGGAATCCCTGCATTTGCAAGCATGCTAATCGCTTTTTCAGCCTCAGGTGTGATTTCTTTAAGGTGATTGAAATGAGTATTGACCCAAACAGGATGATACTTTTTTATCATTTCTACTAATTGCTGTGTAATTCTCTGTGGCATTACTACTGGTATTCTCGTTCCAATTCGAATAATCTCTACATGAGGTATTCTCCTTAAGGAGCTGAGTAAAAACTCTAGTGTATCATCGTGGACTGTGAGAGGATCTCCACCAGAAAGAAGTACATCCCTAACCTCAGGATGAGATTTAATGTAGTTAATGGCTAATTGAAATTCTTTCTTGCTTCTCTGACGATCATGAGCACCAGCAAATCGACGTCTAGTACAATGACGACAGTACATTGCACACTGGTCAGTTACGAGTAAGAGTACACGATCAGGATATCGATGTGTCAGCCCAGGAACCGGAGAATCCGAGTCCTCATGGAGTGGGTCGTCTAAGTCAGCAGACGACGAGTAGAGTTCATCGATACTAGGAATGGACTGCTTATAGATAGGACAATTAGGATTTTCCAAATCCATAAGAGAAAAGTAATAAGGAGTGATGGCCATTCTAAATTGAGTAAGACATTGTTCAATATCCAGACTTTCTTCTGGCGATAGACTGGTAAGATTCTTTAAGTCTTTTAATGAACTGATTCGATTCGACATTTGCCAACGCCAATCATTCCACTGCGAATCACTTATGTTAGGCCAATACTTTTTTCTTAGATTTGTCATGGTTTTTCTACCTCCTCAAATATAAAGCTCACACTAAGAAATCCTCCAGCGTGAGCTCAAGTTCAATGCACCAATTAGCCCTATCTATCTGAATTGATAGAATAAGACCCTTAATAATCATCTCAAAAACTCTTCATCACGCTTACGAAGTTAGCTGACGGATTCGGGCTAAGAGTAAGCCCTACCGATTTCCGGATTCACCCCAAAGTATTGGTTCCCCCGCTTCCATGATTATGGAACTCAGCGCTGGCAGTATTAAGTTCTTTTTAACCGACATCTCTTTATATTATGCCAAGTTGTCAGTTCGATTATTACTCTATCAGAATCTAGAAATTGTTTCCACTCGCAATAACAAACGTATATTTGAGTATTTTGAAGAATTATCGTGTTATCTTCATATAGTGGCCATAAATAACATATAGTGAAAAAGTTTCTCAATAATGTGCTAAGATGTTCCGCTCATTTTTTCCTTAGATAAAACGGATTATACTTTTTTTAGGAAGTATGGGAACTAATCAAATTAATCTTAAACCTAACTCTTTAGCCCAATTTAAAGCCTCTTTATATTCACGAGAACTCAATCTTCTCGAGATCTCTTGAAACTCATTTGCCTTATGAGCGGGATAATACTGATCCATAAGGTTGACTAAACAATTTGGTGATAATTCTTCTTTAATAAAGTTCAAAATTTCTTTCGTATCCTCGATCCCCCCAGGCATCATCAAGTGCCTAATTAGCAGCCCTTGATAGGCTATTCCTTGTTCGTTAATTTTTAATCCACCAACCTGACAATCCATTTCTTTAAGAGCACTTTTTACTTTACTAGGATAGTCCTTTACTTTTGAGAATCGTTCTCCTCTTTCAGCGATGTGATATTTAAAGTCAGGCATGTAAATGTCAATAATCCCTTCAAGTAAACCTAAGGTTTCCATTCTTTCATAACCACCACAATTATAAACCAAAGGCAGATTCAGCCCTTTTTCTACAGCCAAGGATAAAGCTTCTAAGATATTCGGAACAAAATGAGTAGGGGTAACGAGGTTAATGTTATGGCAATGATATTTATTTTGAAGCTTTAGCATAATCTCAGCTAATTCTTCATTTGAAATAATTTCCCCCTCACCGCCGAAGCTTAGTTCGCAATTCTGACAGAATACACACTTCATATTACAGTAGCCAAAAAAAATAGTTCCCGACCCGTTTTTGCCGACCAATGGGGCTTCCTCCCCAAAATGGGGACCATAGCTGGCAACAACAACCTTATCTGAAGCACGACAAAACCCTAACTTTTCCTTTCGGTTAACACCACACTCATGAGGACATAAGTTACATTCAGTTAAATGCTTTTTAGCTTCAATAACCTTTTCCTTTAATTCACCTCTGTTAAAGTGACTTCTATAGCTCGGTTCATAATGAACGTTCATTCTTTAAATCCACACCTTTTGTTTAAATTTGGCATGAAGTACAAACGAAAGATGGGTATGCAGATTTCAGCATACCCATCCATATTTAAAACTTAGGAGAGATTAATTATCTCCACTGTTGGCGTAATCCGCCTGGTTGGTTAGTAACGGCACCCAGGTTGCCAGAAGCTAGTTGTTGTTCAGCGAACTGAATCATCCGTTTGGTCATTTCTCCACCTACACGACCATTTTCTCGGCTAGTACGGTCTCCACCAAGTTGAATTCCAAATTCGTTAGCAATTTCATACTTGAATTGATCCAAGGCTTGGCTTGCGCCCTGAACTGCTGGAGTATTGGTATTTCTTTCTCCGGCCATGATGTTTTCCTCCTTAGAATTTCTAAGTATTTTGGGAGACAATCATATTATTACCGCTATAGTAAATTTAATGAAAGGTAATGTTTGTCTATTTTGGTAAAACTTCTTATCCTAATCGTTTTATTCTATTATAGAAAGGCCCCCATCCTATGAGAATGGGGGAAAGTCCATGGCAGGAAAGATAACATAATTTTAGACAAAGCGCAACGTTGCGAGCATTATCTCCCTTGGTCTCCTTTGATAAATGGATGAAGCAAAGCGTAAATTGCACGAGTACAAGGGGTTTTTATGTTATGCTTCTCGGCCATTTCCAGGATCGCTCCCTGTATACTTTCGAGTTCGATGGGCAAACCCTTTTCTAGATCACGATGCATAGAAGATGTCATACTCAGGTTCACATTTTTAATGCGAGTCATAACTCGATCCAAAAGGTCCTCGGGAACCTTCTTTTCATTAGCTTTTGCCACAGTTACAAGTTCATTAACATAGTCTTCTAGAAAGGATGAAGTAACAGGATCCATCTGTGCTACACCGATTGAACTTCGTGTTGCAGCTGTAATCCCGCTTAACGTGGCGAGAAAAATATATTTAGACCACATTTCAGTTATGATCTCGAAACTCAACTTCACCTTAACTCCGCTTTGCAAAAACAATGTCTCGACTTCTTTTAGAAAAGCTTCATCCATGGTATCGAGTGGACCAAAAACAATATCTTGCAAGGGACTGGTCTGGATTATATCACCATGTTCATTTAGCGTAGATTCGATGTAACAAATACCGCCTAAAATATGTTCTGTTCCAAAAGTTGAAATCAATTTATCCAGGTGACGAACACCGTTGAGAAGAGGTAATACTTTGGCACCCCGATCAATGAATGTAGAGATTTCCTTATTTACCTCTTCCAGGTGGTAATTCTTCACAGATAAAATGACAAGATCAGGATTTTCCACTTCCTCTGCAGAGAGGACTAATTGAGGTTGAACAGTGAAATTCCCATGGATACTTTCAATACGGAGCCCTCGTTCCTTTAGTTGACTGTAACGTTTCTCTCTTACCAAAAAGGTGACCGGTATACCAGCGTTTGCCAATTTTCCACCAAAATAACCGCCTACGGCTCCTGCCCCAATCACTACAATATTCAAATTATCTCCCTCTTTTCGCTTAAATTGTAACTTCAAGTCAATGCCATACTGTCAAAACAAGTATATCCAAGTATATCCAAAGTAGGCAATATGATAAAGAAAAAAAATTACGGCAAGAATTTTATGCTATAATAGTTCTTATGTTTGTTATAATCTACGAAAAACGAAATAGTTTGCACTATCTATTGGACTATCTTATCAGCTATTTAGCCTTTTCTACCTAATTATTGGAACGATAATTATCGCTGTAGGCACTGCCTTATACCTTCAAGCCAATGCCGGCGCTGGACCGAGAGATTCACTGATGCTAGGTTTACAGCTAAAGACGAAATTAAGTATAGCGACGGTGAGAACAGGGATTGAAGTAACCGTAGTAGTCATTGGTTTTTTACTGGGTGGACCGTTAGGGATAGGAACTCTTATTTATTCATTGACGATTGGGTTTTTTGTCCAAGCCTCTATGCGGCTGATTAATAAACATCATTCAGGTCTCACTGACAATTCCAAGTAACCATCCTTTAACTCTACAGAACGAAGAGTGAAGCTGCCCAACAACGACTTGAAATTGATCATCATGTCCCCTTTCCGGAACAATTCTTCTATAGCCTCACTTTGCAGTGCCATTCCATAAAAGCTGCCTTCTGTCACCTGGAATCTTAAGGTATGTCCCTCTTGAATATCAAAGTTCCCTTTTAAGACGAGATTTTTTTCTGGGATACTTAATTGGACCTTCTCCTTATGAAAGCTAAATTCCATCTCCGGAAGTTGGGGATTACTAGCTATAATTTCATTAAGTTTTTTATCTCCGATTGTTCCCTTAATGCCGAGTATTCCAAAAGAGAGCTGAAACGCATCCTGCGGCAAACTTCCTTCTTCAATCATCCTAGAAAACTCAGATGCAGTGTTGGAGAAAAAAGGTTTAAGGTCATCCCATTTTTGCTGTAGGTCAGTTAGATATTCCTTATAATGCAGTCTTTCTTCTGATAAGGATGCCAGATCATTCTGCAGCACTTTTTTTAACTGCTTTTCTTTGGCCAAGGATTCTACTAACTGTGCCTGCTTGTCCTCCATCGACACAAGCTTTTCAGTCAGTCTCATTTTTTCTGTTGCCTGTTTCTCTTTAATGTTCTGAAGCTGCTCCAAAAGTTCTCCTGTGTTGCGAGTGATCTCTCTTAAGGTATTTATCCTCCTAAGAAATTCAGTAAGGTCTTTTGATTCTAGAACGATTTCCAGGTAAGACCCCGGCCCTATCCTCTGATAGCTCTTAAGAAGCTGCTTCAGGTTTTCCTTCTTTTTTGCATAAGCGATTTCCTCATCGGCAATTGATCTCTGTAAGCCTTCAATCTCCTTTATTATCTTATCTATATCTCCAGCAATCCCTTTTGCCTCTTTTTCCATTTCTTCAATCTCTTGCACTTGAAGAAACAGCTTTTGAAGGGTTTCCATTTCCATTTCAGTAATTCCAGCCATTTTTTCTATGGTTTCTGGAAAAAAAACCTCTGTTCCGGCTACTATGCTTGTTGAAAAAGTCACTAAGGTCATAACAAGGATCAGAGTAGTAAGCAATAATCTCACCCATGATGTTTTTAACATGAAACGCATCCTCCATTTTCCCCAACCCGTGTAACTGCCTTTTCTTACCCTAACATGGTCTATTTTACCAAAAGGTTCACTATACTGAAATCTTTTTATATAAGATTCGCAGTTATTATAAGGATAAAGTAAAAAGCAACAGGAACTTCTGCTGCTTTTTGTTCAAAAGAATGTTTTACCTTCCGCTACCAAAATACATAACAGCAACTTTATTGCTTAAGTGCCTTACAACGGCTAAATTATGGGAAATGAACAAATACGCCCGGAGAGTAAAGGTTTAAGCATGATGTCCATCCCTCCAGCAGGCCACATAATGATTCTCAGATACCCTGGTCAACTGCGGCCGAATCTTCCTACATTGCTTATCCACTAAAGAACACCGCGGGTGGAAACGGCAACCTGATGGGGGTTTTAAGAGGTTGGGTACACTCCCTGGAATTGATTTTAACTCCTTTTTACTGCCATCAGGATCAGGCAAAGCTTGCAGAAGGGCTTTCGTATAAGGATGTCTCGGTTTGTGTAAAACTTCTCTGACCGGACCACTCTCCACGATATTTCCACTGTACATGACTGCCACTCGATGACATGTTTGCGCCACCACAGCCAAATCATGTGTTATCAGAAGTACCGAAGTTCCAAGCTGATCAGCCGTCTCTTTCATCAGCTTTAAAATCTGGGCTTGAATGGTCACATCAAGAGCAGTCGTAGGCTCATCTGACAGAAGGAGCTTCGAACCACAGCTAAGGGCCATGGCTAAAAGTACTCTCTGTTTCATGCCGCCGCTTAATTCGAAGGGATACTCATTCACTATTCTCTCCGGATGCGGGATATGAACCCGGGATAGCCAAACGGATAGATTCTGCCTTAGCCTCTTTCGAGGTTAATCCTTTATGCAATTTGAGGATTTCCGCCATTTGAGCGCCTATTCTAAACGATGGATTCAGGGCGTTCATCGGCTCCTGAAACAAATGGATATCTTTTTGCCTCTAAGGCTCCGGAACTCTTTCTCCGATTTGCCGACTAATTCCTGACCTTCGAACATGATTGAACCCTTGGATATCACAGCATTGAGATCAATAAATTAACCACATACTCTAATTATTTCTTGACAATGTCAACCCAAGCAGGCTACCGAACATTCCCAGAATTGCGCTAAGGGTCATCACTACAATGACCATATTAGATACAAGAACTTCGGAGGGCAATAGGGGAATGAAGGAAAGGCTTCCAGCCATTTGATCATAGGCTTGTTTTAAAGTAAATGCTGCTAGGGATACCGCCAGTATCCCTCCACCTACGGTTAACAACAATCCTTCGAGCAAAAATGGGAAGGCGATAAAGAACTCAGGTGCACCAAGTAATCTCAGGGTATTAATTTGCTCCCTTTGGTTATGTATCCCCTGTCTGATGATGTGGGATATGATGATTAGTGTAGTTATCCCAACAGCGATAACGACAAGAAATCCGAAGAGCTTCAATATACCTGATATATTGCGAATACGATCCAGGACGTCCTTGTTATTCCGGATATGTTCAATCCCAGTCAGGTGGTCTAATTCTTTCAAGACAGGGTCAATTTTTTCCAAGTTGATTTGTACCTCAATGAAAGGACTGAAGGGATTATCATTAAAAACCTCCAAAACACGCGCTTCTTCCCCCAGAATTTTCTCCATCCTGGTATAAGCTTCCCCTTCATTTACCAACCGAGATTCCCTCACTCCCTCTATTTCCTGAATCCTCTCTACCAGTTGCGAAACACCAGCATCTCCAATGTTCTCATTGTAAAAAACATTGATTTCCGCCTCACTCTGGATAACTTCGGCAACATGACTGCTTGTCCACCATCCGGAAATGACCATCGCCAGAAGAAAGAAAATAAGACCTATGCTTAATAAGGATAAACTATTTGAAAGCACATTAAGTCGAAGCATTGTTAAGGTTTCTTTTAGAAAGTAACCTGAATTAGAAAAAATACTTTTCATTTTGAGTTTAGCCTACCTTTCCCATCTCATCGTTCCCTTATCCATCGTGAGAAGTTTAGCATTTTTTTCGCGACTGATTAGATGGGTTGCATGAGTCGTAATGATAACAGATGTTTTTTCATCTTTTAAAGAAGCCAATAGTTCTAATATTTTCAAAGCATTATCCTTATCTAAATTCCCTGTAGGTTCATCTGCTAGTATTAAGACAGGGTTTCTGGCCACCGCCCGGGCAATAGCCACCCTCTGACTCTCCCCTAAGGATAGGTTTTCCACTAATGAAAGTGCCTTGTGCGTGAGTCCTACCCTTTCCAAAGAGTTCTTTGCCTTTTCCTTTAACTGGCCTTTAGGAAGATCTAGAAAACGCATACCCAAGATGACATTTTCCATCACTGTTCTCCCTTTTAACAGCTTAAATTCTTGAAAAACTGGTCCGATCATCCTTCTCAACTCCCTGATTCCTGAAGTCTGACCTTTTGTTATAGGCTGTCCTATCACCTTTATGGATCCACTTGTTGGATATTCAATCCCCATGAAAAGCTTCAAAAGACTGGTTTTCCCCGAGCCACTTGGACCGGTGATATAAACCATCTCACCGGGCTCTATTTGAAGGTCGATATCTTGTAAAGCTAGAGTGTCATCAGGGTACCTCAGACAAACCCCTGTTGCTTCAATCATTTTGTCCCCTCCCTAACATTCAGTTCTCTCTCGTCTCAATGTCTTATTCATCTCATTCATGTCTCATTGATAATTCCAAGTACCCGTGTAACTGCCTTTTCTTACCCTAACATGGTCTATTTTACCAAAAGGTTGACTATGCTGAAATCTTTTTATATAAGATTCACAGTTATTATAAGGATAAAGTAAAAAGCAACAGGAACACCACAAAGTTATACTTTCTTATAGGTGTAAAAAAAAGGACAAGCTCCTTGGCATGTCCTTGATGAAATAGCAGAAATTATTGTGCGAAGAAATCTTTTTACACTTCAACATTTTTGCCAAAAAATGCTGCCGTATAAATCTGCTTGATTTCCTCAGCAACAGGTCTGCGTGGGTTAGTGCCAGTACATGGGTCATTTAAGGCGTTTTGGGATGTTTCATCGATTACTGCAAAGAATTCGTCCTCCGGTACGTTGTACTCGCTCAAGGAAACGGGAATTCCAACACGACGGTTTAAATCTTTGATGAACTCTACCAGTTTTTTTACCGCTTCACTAGGGTCAGAATCATTAATTCCAACGGCCCTGGCGATATCGGCATATCTTGCAAGGGCATTCTTAGCGTTGTACTGAACGACATATGGAAGCAGCATTGCATTCGCTTCGCCATGAGGAATATGGAACTGGGCTCCAATTTTATGAGCCATACTGTGGACAATGCCTAAAAGTGCATTGGTAAATGCCATCCC
>JAJZSC010000059.1:0-342 GCA_021849995.1 Bacillota bacterium
ACTACTGCGGCTTCTTCCCAGTAACCAATAGATAAAGCACCAGCCACGGCGACGGTCATCAGGGTATTCATATTAAAGTTAAGCCGTAAAAGATTCGGGATTCCTTTTTTGTAATTACCCCAACCACCAAATATGGCGGCAATTATAAAAAAACCTGTAGGTATGGCGGGGGTACCGCCTGCCCATCTGACAATAAATGCGACTAATGTAAGGAGGAGAGATATTGCCGGTAAGAGAACCGAACGGTGTTTTACCCAAAAGCTAATCTGGATCTGGTTTTCCTGGCCTTCACGGACTACCTTGATATCCTCAAAAGCCCCAATTTTATCTATTTCTTCTGCT
>JAJZSC010000059.1:352-9969 GCA_021849995.1 Bacillota bacterium
CAACTACGGTTATTTTGGAAGCTGCAAAATTAAGACGTGCATCTTTAATACCTGGGTGTTTCTTTACCATCTGCTCAAACTGAGCAGCACAGTCAGCTCATTTTAATCCCGTAAGACGAAACACACGGGCTTCCTGGGCTATCGCTTTAGAACTCATGATCATCATCCTTTCCAAGAATATTTAAGGCTTCAAGAATAAGGTAACGGACATGGCGGCTTTGCAGGCTGTAGAAAGCCATTTTGCCTTCCCTACGAAACTTAGCAAGTTTCATGTTGCGAAGCAGCCGCAGGTGATGGGAGGCAACCGCAGTAGAAGCTCTAATTATTTGAGCTACATCGCAGACACAAAGTTCCTCTTCCATGCATAGAGCATAGATGACTTTCAAGCGTGTATCATCAGCAAGCACTTTAAAAATCTGCCCCAGTCCTTCCGTCAGCCCAACTTCTTCTTTTAATTTGTCCACTTTCTCTGGGTCGAACACAAAAACTTCACAGGAGTCGTTACATCTTTTGGATACTCGATTTTTAGAACCCAATTGAGGCTGTTTATCTTGGCTTGACATGGAATTCCTCCATTCAAACATTCAAAAGTATATTTGAGTGTTATTTAATTAAATATTATTCCAATGATAAGACTTTTGTCAATTATTAAACTAAATTTTTTTTAAAATCTTAAATAATATTTAATGACTATAAAGTTAATTCAGAATAAGTTATCGGGATATTAATAGAACATGCGCTTAGAAGTCGATCAAACAATTGATTCTCCCAGAACCGTCTATTAAATCGATAACAGAATTCATCAAGATATTTCTGTAGATGCTTACAGCCAAGACCGTGATATGTCCCATTTATAAAAGCTTTCGCATTTGAGATTACAATGTGAACCCAGTGGAGAACTTCTGCTGCGTCAACACTTTTGACAAACTCTGGAGAATGCTTGTAATCTGAATCTGTAAGCACTTTATATGATGGATAGCCATCACTTTTAATTGTACTACCGGATTTAATGTTGTCCTTGGCCATTTCCTTCACAGCATTACCGTCTATGACATCTACAACCTTCATTTTGGCAAATTGTGGTTTCCCGTCATCTGTAAGGGATATACCTACTATGACCTTACTTTTGGATGAACCTCTCCCGCGTTTACCACTGGAGCCGGGACCGCCAAAGAATGCATCATCAAGTTCCACAATGTTGGCTAATTTATAGTTGCTATCCCTTTGCTCCATGGCTTTCCTTATTTTATGAAGCACAAGCCACGCAGTGGGATATGAGACATCAATTTGTTTAGAAAGACCTATTGCGGAAACACCACTTTTATCCCTGGCTGCCAAATAAATGGCCCAAAACCACTTAACCAAAGGTGTATGCGTCCTGTGCATTACTGTATTGGAAGTAACAGTAGCCTGGTATGAGCATTTCTTACACTCATAGATGTGCCGTGTGGGTACAAAATAATACTCTGTACACCCACACTTTTCGCAAACATAACCATTTGGCCATTTGTGTTTGAAAAGGTAATCACGGCAGGCTTCTTCAGTGTAGAATCTTTTTTGAAACGCCAATAAACTCATTGATGGTTGTTGAGCCACAGAGATCCACTCCTCGCAGAACGTATGTTTGAGCTAATTATACCAAACACATGTTCGTCTGGAAAGGGGTTTCTGTTGAAACTTTATAGTCATTTAATATTTTAAATAGGAAGTGGCGGATAATCAATGTTTTATCGAATTTTAAGTTATGAAAAATGAGAAATCTTATAAAAAAGACGAGAGAGCAATTGCGCTCCCTCGTTTTTTATTTACGTAATATAAATTTGTCTTTGGCGGTATAAAGCAAATGCGTTTGCCGGAATTCCGTTTTTATCTTATTACTTATTGTTGTCCCCGTCCCCATCGGTCACAATAATTGGGCCAATTAGCATTTGGACCGCAGTTGGAATTCCATCCACCCGATTGAGATTGGGAACCGGAGCTTGGGTTGTTATTTGAAACTGCCACTTTTCCCTGGTGAAGGAGGTGTTTGTTGACCGGCGGGTTGCTGAATAGCTGGAGGCAATCCCCATTCTCCTACCCGGCACCACATACCAGGAAACATCTGATTGATATTCATATCATTTTTAGCTATATCGAAAGCACGGCAATGATATTTGGCTGTGCTTTTTTCTGTGTTGAACCATTTATGAGTTGACTATTGTCCCCACTGGCCCCAATTATTTGACCATTGACCATTAGGTTCACATTCGGAGTTGCCTATTCCGGGTCTTCCGGGATTATTTCCCTCAGAATAATTTCTTCCCGAACTGTTAGTACCGCCACCCACGCCGGAGTTCTTTTGCTGATTTTGGCTGCTGCTTTGTGAACTAGGCACCTGGGGTCCTGGAGATTGTGAATACACTGAACCGGTATTTCCATTAAAATCACATTCGGAGCTCCCGTGATCAGATTCAAACGAGCCTACACGACACCACGTATCGGGGAACATCTTATTAATTACAGCTTCATCATCTGCAATTTTTCCTAATGGCTGTTCCCTAATAGTACTAATATCAATATTAGCTTTCTGTTCCTGAGACCGCTTCCATAACAAATACTGGTTTACGGTTAACCCCATTTTTTCTGCTTCCTGCCACAGCTCATCTTCACTCTCATTTACGACAAGATAACCCTTGTATTTCTGCTTAACCAGTCCATCATGCATAGTTTGCTGTAGTTTTTTCCTGTCGACATTAACCTTTTCTTCAGCCATTAAAGGAGCTACCGTAACCATAATCGTGTTCTTGCCGTCTTTCTGCAAATAACCCAATTGCACTGCCCTGTTAGTCACTATGTTGGCAGCTTGGTAGATATCCATATCTTTGAAGTCAAGTCCTCTTAATACTTCTTCTCCCTGTGAGTTATTGGCTCTTGCGGATAATACACGATTTTGTTTATCAATAGTGAGCTCCACACTGGATGCAAGGTCCATTGAAACCGCTGCAACAGCCTGGGGTGCTACCAATGGTTTAAACAGTAATGCCGAGAAGCTTATAATGAGTACGGCCACAGCCACTCTTAACCAATACGGAATAGTGAAACCTTGGGGTTGGCTTAGATTTACACTTATAGTTTGACCGGGTAGCGGGCGGCAGTCGGGAATCGGAACTTTTAGGAAGTCGCCCTCCTCAGTAACCACTACCATTTTCTTTTTTTCCAGGCTTATGACCATTCCTTTTAACTGTGCCACAGGGTTTCACCTGCCTTCCTCTGCATGAAATTTAATGAAACTTCTCATCCCGAAAAATTCGTCGTGGACCAGTATTAATATTAGCGCAATTATATACCTTCTGCCTTTATCCAGCACCTTTCTGCTTAAACCTGTTTGCAGCATCAGTTCTTTAATTGGCAGCTGCTTTGTTTGCTTCAGTTTCTTAAGCAAGTCCGGATTTTCCCGCACTGCATGAGCCACTTTCATAAGGTTAATTTTTGTGTCTTTATGACTGGGAGACTCTTTGACCAGAGCATCTAATGTTATTTTATATTCCAGGAGGGCTGCCTGAAAACGGGCCATCATTTCTGCATGTTCCCTGGCTCGTTCCTCTTCTTCGAACTTTTCAACCGCCTGTGAATACTCTAGTTGTCCGATCCCGGTTTTATTATCTAGGGGTACAACAGTTCTTTGCTTCCACCGGGCTTCGCGGCGGAAATAATCCACCAGTCGGTTATGGATGACCAATTGCGCATAATTCCAAAAGCTTTTGTCTTTGCTGGCATCATAACTGTCAATAGCTTCATTAAAAGCAATTAATCCAATACTTAGTTCGTCGTCATTATTCCAGTCAAGAGACCGACCGCAAACCCTGCTTGAAGCCGCTGCAATTTGGCTTCGAAAATTCAAAATGAGTTTTTCCCTGGCTGCTTGATTATTTTGTTTTGCTTCAATAATCAACTGCTGTATCAAGCTGTCCTCCAAGCTGGTTCACCCCGTTTAAACGTTATTTCGCAAAAAAACTTTAATTTAGGGAGGTAGTTTACAATAAATATTTTTACAAAATTATGATTTTTTCAAACATTACCTCCCCAAATTTTACATTTGATTGCGAAGAAATAGACAAAGACAGATGAAGGGAGGTGAATCTTTCATGAGTAGGCGAATCGTTTTATTAGCGGTTGTGGCTTTGTTATTAATGTCAGCTTTAGTACCAACAGCCTATGCAGCAGTTACAAACTCTCAACAACAGACAACAAATGATATTTACAACAAACTGGCGGAAAATCAGAAGCAACTAATTCAGCAGTATGTTGACGCAGGGCAAATAACCCAGCAACAAGCAGACACTATGAAACAACGCATTGACCTTATGAACCAATATCAAGCTAACGGAAATGCGACTAACGGTAATATTTACGGCCCCGGAGTGGGTTGCTGGGGCGGTGGCCCCGGTTTCTCCGGCAGTGGCGGTTGGGGGCGCGGTTGGGCTGGAGCATGGGGATGCTGGTAAGTTTTATTATAACACCATACTCTAAAAAAGCTAAAGTGTTAGACTTACCTAATTCCATTTTAACTAATAGGGGGACAATTTGATATATAAATTTTAGCATTTATTTTGACGGGAAAATTATTAGGATTTCGTAACAGAAAGGTTGTAACCTTTGATGCGAAAGAGGAGGAAATGATTAGGATGTGTTGGTATAATAACAATTTCTCCCCTTGGATGGCTGGAGGAGGGTTAATAATGATGTTTGTTCCTCTGTTAGTTCTTGGTTTAATTTTCTTTCTGATTACTCGTTACTACAGTTTTCATGGTTGTGGCAACCATTATACACGGCATTCTGGGAGAAATGCTGTGGAAATTCTCAAAGAAAGGTATGCCAGAGGCGAAATAGATAGCGCAGAATATAATCAAAAAAAACAAGAATTAGAAAGATAGCAATTGTTTTTACTTGAAAAAACGAGAGAGCGGAATTCACGCTGCCTCGTTTTTTTATCTTACACATCACCACTTTTGACATTAGTAAGGACAAAGGCAGAAAAGGAGGTGATCATATGAATAAAAAATAATTATTATTGGTGTCGGCAGTTTTGCTTATTACTTCAATGTCAGTACCCGCCGCTTATGCTAAATCTCTAATAGTCAGCAGAAAGCCATCCGAGACATTAACAACAGAATATCGGAAAATGAAAAGCAGTTAATAAAAGAATATGTTAATGCCGGACAAATCACCAAGGAGCAAAGTGAATTGATGAAAAAGAGAATTGATCAGGCGAGCAAAACCGGATTAGCAATAATAGTGTTCTTTAGTCAGTGTTCCAAATGCCAGTAATTACCATTGGGAAAACTTTTTTAACCCCCCTAAAATATCCCTCACCTTACGAAAAAAAGTACAAGAGCGCTCAAAATGATTGAGGGAGGTAATTAAATGAATCCAATCACCATGTGTATGAAGACGCAAGGAATCGTAAATAAGGCGGCATTTGAAAATTATCCAATAAGGAGGCTATCAAATGAATCTGAAGAAAAAAATATTTCCACTAGCTGGATGAATTCTTCACTCACCATGTGTATGAAGACACTAAGTAAGGCGGCATTTGTAAATTATCCAGGAAGGAGGCTATCAAATGAACCTAAAGAAAAAAATATTTCCACTAGCGATGTCAGTACTTATGGGGGTTGGAGCAATCGGTGTGGCAAACGCGGCATCACCTTTTGATTACTCCCAGGATGTGATCTCAGGGACTCAACAACAATCAAATTTAGGAACTCAAATACAGAGCAGTGCAGAAAAGCCAGCACCGAAGGTCACTATTACTAAAACCCAAACCAACATGATAAAAAAAACAAAAAGTACCTTGCCCCAAAAATCTATAACCAGAAAAACTCAATCGCCAAAATTCCAAGACAGAACAAGTTTTAACAACACCTCTCGCTACCAGGGTGTTGATTATAACAATCTCATAAATAACAAAAATTACCCAAATCACGTTAACTACTTAAACCACGACAACAGCATAAATTACAATAACTGCTACCAGAATTATAAACAGCAGACCGGAAGTTGGGCAAGCGGTAACAACGTCAATTGGCGAAATGGATATAATAGTCAACGTCAAAATAGAAACTGTTGGTAAGTAAAAATATGTAGATTTTGTGAAGTTCTATAGGAAACACCTCTTAAATTTTAAAAATGTTTTGGGCTTAGTTGGTATTATTATACTAATCGGGTACTAAAATAAATTAAAATGACAGAAAGGGAGAATTTGAATGAGTGACTATAGTAATAACCTCACTAAAATGGTAGAAAGCGCTGGATGAGCAGCTAAAATCAGTCCTCAGGACTTGGCTCAGGTACTGAGCCACTTACCCCAAATTAATGACCCTAATGTTTTAGTAGGAACCAATACAGCCGATGACGCCGCGGTTTATAGGATTAGCAATGAATTAGCGATCGTTCAAACAGTTGACTTCTTTACCCCCGTAGTAGATGACCCCTATATTTTCGGACAGATTACCGCTGCGAACTCCTTGAGTGATATTTATGCCATGGGAGCTAAACCGTTATTTGCATTAAACATTGCAGGTTTTCCTTCAAAGAAGGTACCATTAGAGGTACTTAGTGAGATACTTCGTGGTGGCGCTGATAAGGCACAGGAAGCAGGAATAAGCGTTATCGGTGGACATACGATTTGCGACTCAGAGCCTAAATACGGCATGGTTGTAACTGCTGTTCTTCACCCCGAAAAAGTAATTACCAATTCCAGTGCCGTGGCTGGTGACGTTTTAATCTTAACCAAACCTTTAGGAATTGGAATTATTACAACTGCAATGAAAAGAGGTCTAGTCAGCACCGAAACAGTTAACAAGGCTGTAGAGATAATGTGTACATTAAACAAAACTGCCGCAGAAGTAATGATCGAAGTAGGAGTTAATGCATGTACTGATGTTACTGGTTTCGGATTACTGGGCCATCTGTTTGAGATGGTTAAAGCAAGCGGAGTTGGAGCAGAAATTTCTGTGTCCAAAGTTCCGGTTCTTTCTGAGGCTTGGGATTTAGTACGCAGCGGAGTAGCACCAGGTGGTACACATAAGAACCTTGATTATTTAAAAGATAATTTATCCCCCCAGGAAGGTCTCTCACGCGAAGAATTACTTGTCTTGGCCGACGCCCAGACTTCAGGAGGACTTTTGATAGCAGTACCGGAAGCAAACGCAGAACACTTAGTTAGCCGCTTAGTTTCATCAGAAGTTTCTACCGTTGCTGTAATTGGGAAAGTGGTACCTGACCCATCGAATAAAATTACTATTTTTAAATAGTGATGAGGTGATAACATATGCCTCTTTTTCTACTCACATTGTTGGCACTAGGACTATTAGGAGGTTTCTTCTCAGGGTTACTTGGTATCGGGGGCGGTATAATCATGGTTCCACTACTAATATTCGTTCCGCCATTGCTTGGATTACATATGATAGATATAAAAACCGCCGCAGGTATTACTATGGTTCAAAGCCTAGCTGGGTCCTTGTCAGGTTTAGTTGCCCATCATAGAAATAAGTATATCCATAGAGATCTTGCCTTATCTATGGGAGTACCTGCTGTTATTGGATCACTGATAGGCTCCGTTCTATCTAAGCACTTCAGCGGGTATATGTTTTACGCCCTCTTCGCCAGTCTTGCCCTATTAGCAGCCATTATGATGCTGCTTCCAAAGCGAGAGGTTAACGACGATATTTCCACTGAAGATATAGCTTTCAACAAACCTCTGGCATATTTACTGGCATTCATAATTGGGTTAGCAGGAGGCATCATCGGGCAAGGCGGGGCCTTTATTGTAATTCCCGTAATGTTATACATCTTAAAGATTCCAACCAAGCTAGCCCTGGGTAGTTCTGTAGTCATATCGTTTATGACTGCACTAGCTGGCTTCATTGGTAAATGGGGAACCGGCCAAATACCTCTATTAATGGCTGCTGCAGTTGCTTTCGGGGCTGTTATTGGTGCACAGTTTGGCGGATTAGCCGCCAAACGATTGCAAACCAAGGTGCTTCGTGGCATTTTAGCTACCCTAATTGCCGGAACGGCACTTAAAATGTGGTACGGACTCTCTATTATATTGTTCGTTGGTGTCGCTTCCGTTTTGTTAATTTGGATTGGTTTTGTCATTCACAATAGAGCATTACAAAGAATGAAGAATGAAGAAACCAGTAGACAATCGAGTGCTTAAACAAATGCCGATATATATAAAATAACATTACTCAACGTTAGCAAAGATTAAGGCGTATCCGTACTAAATGGATACGCCCTAATCTTTATCGATATTTTTATTTCCCATGTCTGAAACTGACGATTTAATAAAATTAACAAATATTGTACTAAGTTTCATCAACCGTTTATTCTTATGGCGTACAAGGTTAATAGCCCGTACCAACTTCATGTTGGATACCTTACCACATTTAGTGAACCTGCTGCTATTTCAGTTGATATTGCATATTTGGAAACAAAGGAAGTTCCTACCAATAGTGACGCTTAGATTCTTTCTCTCTTTCAAGCTTTTCAGTATCCTCATCATATTGTTTCTTATCTTCCAAGGCCTGGTAACCTAGCTTAGATACCACTTGCTTCAGGTGATTGATGCTAATTTGTTTAGAGTTATATTCGATAGTAACTTTTTCCATGGCAAAATTAACTGTAGCTTTATTCACCCCTTCTTGTTCTGTTAATTTTTTTCTCAAGGGTAGCAGCACAGGATGCACAGCTCATACCATGTACTTTAAAAGCTACTTTTTGAATTTCGTTTACCAGTTAAAACACCCTCAACACATTCTGTGGTTTTGAAAAATTAACTTTCATAGTAAAAGAGCATATTTTCATTGAGCTACTCTAATTCTTTTTTCCTTTTATGGTATTCTTCTGTATCAATTTCACCTTTTGCATATCTTTCTTTCAGTATTTCAATTGCATTTTGGTTGTAAGTATGTCCGGAGTGATGCGAACCACAACACCCACCCCTGCGAAAGATAAAAGAAAGTATTAGTCCTATTACTAAAAAAGTACATAGCATCATTGTAAATCCTCCTGTCATACAGGGGCCGTAACTTAAATACCCCATTATTTGATTTGCCTCCTTAATTATTTCTATATATAGAATAACCTAAAATCAATGCTTAAATGACCTAAATTTTTAATAAAGGCTGTTGACTTTATTTCTCAACAGCCCTAAGAAATCTGTGCTTATTTAACTACATATACCTTAAAGCCTCAACTGGGTCTAAGTTAGCCGCTTTACGGGCCGGATAAACGGAGGTCCCCGGTCCGTTCGTTGATCGATACCGTAACAATCAGGCCCCGATTAGGAGCACCAGTAGGGACACCGCCACCGAGAAGTTGGCAAAACGATTTACCAAATCCTTTTTGGCGCCAATCACTTCGGTAACCGCGCTAACCCGAACCCCTGGAACCGCCCGACTGATTTCCGCTTCCAACCGGTCAACCACGTTTTGATCTTCTTTTTGCTTAACTACGTCAGTTCAATAAAACTCAGCAGATTGTCCTTGTGTAATAGCTTTTGAACATGAATTAAATTGGAAAAGATTAAGCTGTCTTCCTCCGAACCGGTTGGTTCCAGCTTACCAGCCACT
>JAJZSC010000059.1:9979-10841 GCA_021849995.1 Bacillota bacterium
ACTTCATCCCAAGCCTGCGGCACATGACCATCAATCTTCCAATATTTTTTGACCCTTAACTCGCTGGCCAGATCCAGCGCAACCAGTAGAGCTTTTTTACCGTTTACCGTAACTGCATCCAGCAGCTTGGGCGCAATGGTTTTAATGCTAGCGGCGTCACGAACCTTTTCTATTTTGTCCATTGCATTAGCTTCCAGTGGCTTAACATCGTATGATACCCCCGAAGCAACGGTAATACCGCCATTCTTCTACCTTTCATTTAACATAGTCACTTAACTACTTTGTTTCTTTTCTGATGTTAGATTATTTCTTAGAGTGGGGAGTTCACTGCATAGCTCACTGTGAACCGTACCACAGTTCAGCAAATGAATAGATTACCCCCTTGGTTTGAAAGTAAGTTTTTTCAGAGCTTCACATAATACATGTTGCTGCTTTTGCCCCCGTTTTCACGCCATCTCTGTTCCTTGCGGAGGTAGCCAGTATTTTCAAGGTCTGCGATGGCTCTTTTTACGGTACTTCGTGACAGCTTCAGCTCTCCGGCAATGGTACCAATCGCCGGATAACACTTGCCGTCCTTGTCGGCCCGATCACAAAGATACATATAAACAGCAACAGCCCGATGGGGAAGCTCTGAAGCATAAAGTGATGAAAAATAGCCCATGTCACACCTCCTTACTCCACACGAACAGGCGCTTTTGCTCTGGGTATGACTTCGGGTTCCGCTGCCGGTGTATACACCATTCCGCCTTGTGCCGGTGGCGCGGCTGTTTCCATTTCCTCATCCACTTCTACACTGGCGACATGCCGCTTGATGATTTCCCGCTCCAGCTCCCTGCGATCGGCGTAAGCCACCAGATCGGAA
>JAJZSC010000060.1 GCA_021849995.1 Bacillota bacterium
GGAAGATCGGCTGAGAATTGCCGTTAGGGTATGAAAAGTATCGCTGAATCCTCAGGGATCAATACCTATAGTATGCTCTTTAGTACCGTGGAGTTAAAGAAAAGCAGTATGCAATACTTTGTTTAAAGGAGGTCCTGCTGGTGAGTTTTAAAGATGATAAAAGCCGTTTGGCTTTTGCGCAGGCCAAAGAAGTGATACCAGGTGGGGTAAATTCCCCTGTGCGCGCATTTAAATCAGTTGGACGCGAGCCTGTCTTTATCGCGAGAGGGCAAGGCTCTAAAATCTGGGATATTGATGGGAACAGTTATATTGATTATGTTGGTTCATGGGGACCTTTAATAGTTGGACACGCTCATCCGGAAGTCGTGGAAGCTATTAAACGTACCGCTGAGTTTGGAACAAGTTATGGCGCACCAACTGAAATCGAGACAGAGCTTGCTCACGAAGTTCTGAAAGCATACCCATCAATGGACATGATCAGAATGGTCAATTCAGGGACTGAGGCGACCATGAGTGCTTTGCGGCTAGCTAGAGGGGTAACCGGCAGAAACAAAATAGTTAAATTTGAGGGCTGTTACCACGGGCATGCTGATTCACTTCTGATTAAGGCCGGCAGTGGGGCGCTTACGTTTGGAGTTCCTACATCTCCTGGGGTACCTACTCCTACAGCAGGTACAACTATCGCTGCCAACTATAACGATATTGATGGACTGCGTCAGATCTTTGAGCGTGAAGGACATGATATTGCTGCGGTAATACTTGAGCCAGTCGCAGGGAATATGGGAGTCGTCCTTCCGGAACCAGGATATCTCGAAGCCTTACGCGACTTAACCTCGGAATACGGTGCGCTCCTAATTTTTGATGAAGTTATGACCGGTTTTCGGGTAAGTTATGGCGGGGTTCAAGCTAGATTCAACATCGACCCAGATCTAACTTGTCTAGGAAAAATTATCGGTGGCGGGTTGCCTGTCGGTGCTTATGGCGGTAAGCGCAAGTACATGGAACAGATCGCGCCAAGTGGCCCAATTTATCAAGCTGGAACCTTATCTGGCAATCCATTGGCTATGGCAGCAGGTTTAACTACCTTAAGACTCCTTCAAAAGCCTGGAGTTTATGAAGAGTTGGAAGCTAAAACCTTGCGGATTGCTAATGGTATGAAAGAAACTGCCCAAGAACTTGGCCTTCCAGTATGGGTCAACTCCATCGGGGCGATGTTTTCTGCGTTCTTTACTAATGAGCATGTAAAGGACTTTGCCAGCGCTATGACTTCTGATGTGGAGCTTTTTGGCAAGTTTTTCAGGGGAATGCTTGAGCGCGGGGTTTATCTGGCTCCAAGTCAATATGAGGCAGTTTTCTTATCTGCTGCTCATTCTGGCGAAGACTTGGATTATACCCTGGAACAGGCTAGAGAGGTGCTTAAGGGTCTTAGATAAATGTTTAAAGGGTTTCTCTAAGAATCTGTTTTAAACTTTAAATTTCAGCACATACTTAGCAAACCTGACAATAATTTGCTGGATTGTTTAAAGATATCAGAGAGAGGGGCTTTATGGAGCGAAAAAAGTTGATTAGAACCGTAATTAGCCTGGGGCTATTGGCAGCACTAGTTTTAGTTATCTATCTTTCTCAAAATCATGACCCTACTAACCCACATAGTACAGTTTCTAAGGAAAAATGGATAAATGGGCCTAACGGTCACGGATATGCAGTTTTAAACAATCAGCAACCATGGAAACAGTGTTATCCATGTCATGAGAAAAAAGGGTATGGTGGAGAATCCTATTGCTTATCTTGTCACGAAAAATCTGGAGTGAAAGTTAGTCTGCCGAAGCAGCAAAAGTAATACGGATGAATCCGGGTGAAAATAAATATAATATCTTCTTCTTCCAGCAATTTCCTCACATTCTGGCAATATATGGAATAATCTGTAGTATACCGATGTGTGGAGGGGATTTGGTGGATACCGAAGAGAGATTAGATTATATTGAACGTTTGGAAAAAATGCGGGATTCAAAAGTACTAGTCTATTTTTCTTATACTCCTCTAGATGATGGTATTTTGATTCCCCTCTACCAACAATTAAAGGCAATAGGAAAAACCCGGAAGATCGATCTCTTTTTACAGAGTTATGGGGGAGCAGTCGATACTCCATTTAAAGTGGTCATGTTAATCCGGGAATTTTGTGATGAATTTGCCGTAATAGTACCTTTGCCGCTAAATCGGCAGCTTCAATGGTTGTACTCGGAGCTGATGAAGTAGTAATGGGTCCAATTTCCGAACTTGGTCCAATTGATCCTCTTGTCAAGCATCCTGTTTATAAAGACTTGTGGATTCCAGTACAGGCAATCCGTCATTGTATTGAGTATCTACAGCGCTCAATTGCCCAGAGCCCTGATCCTCAAATAGCTACATCTATAGCGGGACCAGTATTGAACAAACTGGATCCCTGGCTAATCGGTGATTATGAAAAATCCCTAAAAGCCTCTCATCAATACGCAGAAGCATTATTATCCAGATATATGCTAAAGGATAATCCTTCCCGGGTACGCCAGGTGACAGAGGCGTTGACGGAGGGGTATTTCTCTCACGGGTATCCTATCGGACGTTACGAGGCTAAAGAATTAGGACTTCATGTTACTGAAGCTGAAGGAGAATTATGGGATATAATCTGGGAGTTATATCTGGGCTATACTAAACTTTTAAACAATGACCAGTACGATGACCAGGATTAAGTACCACACTCGTGGTACTTTTTATTGCATTACTATTAGTGAGCTTGTCAGTTTTTGGTTGGTTTTTATTTTAAATTTGTGGTATAGTAATTTATATTGGAGGTGTGGCAAATGCTTACTACATTTGGATTTTTAACCCCTACTACTACAGTTATCCTTCTAATCATTGCATTAATAATATTTGGTCCTGGCAAGCTTCCTGATTTGGGGAAAGCTTTGGGTAAAGGAATTAAAGAGTTTAAAACTGCCACTACTGATGAACCTGAGAAAAAAGATCAAGATAAAGATGCTAAAAAAGCAGAGTAGTCTAAGTACGACCTAGATCGAGTTCTAAAATATTTTGCCCAAAAGAAGGAGAGCTATAGCAATTAGCTCTCTTTTATTTTTGCTTCTTCTATCAGAAATATGTCTCTAAAGTATCAGTAATGGATAGTTTTAGTGATAGTGTTCAGTTTGGAAAGGAATCCTTTTCTGGAACAAAGCTCTTCAGGCAGCGATACTTTTTTGAAAATTGCCCAAGTTCTTAAATATATGGTCAATCAATAATAAATTCACAGATTAGAAATTTTAAGATGGAGACCACTAAACTGGTCCCCATCTTGTCTGAAAATCAGAAATTTAGACCGGCATCTGAGAAAACTGAGTTTTTGCCTTTTGAACTTCTGGGGCCGGAGCATCGCTAGGATTGTACCAACCTTTTTGATTCATAGTATTATAGATATTTTCATGAATACTCCACTCATCGTTAAGAATCCCTTTTAGGTTTTGCCGCAGGTTTCCACAGGTTGCTTCAGTTATAAATGTATTTAAGGCCGAGGTCATTTGTTTTTCTGACATTAATAGGTCATTGAGAACCTCTTGTTCTGTCATAGTCTGAGCTTGATTCATACGAGTAGTTCACCCTTTCTAAGTGTTATTGATGGGAGTTAAGATAGTTTAACAAAGTGTTATAATGTTGTCTGTGCTGGTCTGACATTGAATTCAGTTGGGATTTGATAGCCGGGTCTTGAACAGATTGAGCGGCTTGGGCGTATTTGTGCACCAGCAATGCTTCAGAATTTAAGCTGTCACTTAAAATGGTCAGGTTTTTGGATGTTAACTGGGGTGCTTGATTGGTATTTGCTTGGTTTGGCATGTTTATCCTCCTTATAAATCTTTGCATGAGACAAATTTTAGAATACCGCAATTTATGAAAGACTATACTTGGAGAAGTAATTATTTGAATTATATTTTACAGTAAGCTAAAGAAAGTTCGCTTACGGATGGGGCCAGCCATCATTAACAGAGAGGAGACATAGACCTTGTCGATCTTAGAAAGACCTCAATTAATTTACAAGTTTGTTAAAGAGATATTTCCGTTAGTTAAAGAAGAATTAAGGAATTGGGAGTGCTTGGCATCCAGAATCCCGGACGAAAATCTGAGGAATCAGGCATTGCAAAGTATTGTCAGTAAACGCTTTCATTGTCAGGGAGGGAGCATTTATGCTCTATACCCTGGAACTGACACGAAGCAAAAAGTTCGTTTTATCGTAGCTTACCAGACTATCAGTGACTATCTTGACAATCTGGTGGACAGTCTTGAAGTCCAAGATGAACAGGCTTTTAGACAATTACATTTTGCTCTGACCGAGGCTCTGGATCCAAATACTAGTTTATCTGACTATTATCTCTATTATCCTTATCAAGATGATGGGGGGTATCTCACAAGTCTTGTACATACCTGCCAACAGAGTATGAGAATTTTACCTTATTCTAGATACGCTTCAGTGAAGGAGAATATTAGCTGGCTGGCAGGGCTTTATTCAAACCTACAGATATATAAACATTTGCCTATAAATGAGAGAGAAAAGAAAATGGCTGCTTGGGTTAAACCATATGAGAGCATTTATCCCGAGATTGGACCTATGGAATTCGCAGCTGCAACAGGTTCTACTTTGGGGGTTTTTTGTCTTTATGCTGTATGTTTAAATTCAGAACTGACTAATGAGACAGGTTCAAAGATAGTCAAAGCATATTTTCCTTGGATATGTGGGTTGCATATTTTACTGGATTATTTTATTGACTTAGAAGAAGACATTAAGACCAAACAACTTAACTTTGTAGAGTATTATCCTAATGAAGAGCAGATGAGAAGCAGGCTAAGCCTCTTTGTAAAGCAAGCTCTCACAGAAGCTTCGAGTTTAGACTATCCGAAATTTCATCGCTCAGTCGTACAAGGTTTGTTAGCCATGTACCTATCTGACAAAAAGAGTACTCTTGCTGGCATCAGGGATACCTCAAAAGTACTCTTAAATAGTAGTGGTTTAGGAACTAGAATGCTCTATAGAATTTGTTTGTTTATGCGTTACAAGGGAACTATTTAAGCCTCACAGCCAATCTATCGGCAAGTTCAGTCAGCTTTATTTTATATCCGTTATCAGGCAGATCTTTAAGACTATGCTTTGCTTTTTGGATACATTTATAAGCTGTATCGGCAGACCTAGCTAAACAACCGGTTTTATACAGGCTATCCCTAAGTTTGGTTATCCCATCCGGGGTAACTTTCTTTGTTTCAATTAATTCTTTGAGCCAAGTCTCATGTTCTGAGGATTCCAATAGATAGATTACTGGCAAGGTGATATTACCGTTCATTATATCTAAACAGGTAGGCTTACCAATAAAATCAGATTGTCCAGTGAAATCCAGAATATCGTCTATAATTTGATAAGAGTAACCCAAGTAAAGACCATAGTCACCTAACAGGTCTATTTCTTGTTGGGATGCCCCAGCTGTTGCTGCTCCAGATTTACAACAAGAAGACAGGAGGGTTCCTGTTTTCTTTCCTATCCTTTTAAAATAGTCTTCAGGGGTTGCAGTTGTGGCGAACTTATCTCCGGCTTGGTTTACCTCCCCCTCACACATTGCCTGAATAGCCTGAACCAGAAAATTCATGCTAGTTAATAACTGATTTGATGATAAGATTCTAAATGCCTCTGCAAAAACGTAATCGCCGGTCAGGATTGCAATCAAATTACCGTGCTTATTATTGATAGTTTGAAACCCTCTTCGAGTCGCTGCATCATCAATTACATCATCATGAATAAGAGATGCCATATGTATAAGTTCGGCCGCTACTGCAGCGTTAATAGTGGAAGTATTTAAGGATCCGAAACACATACCACTATATAAGGTTAACAATGGACGGATTCTCTTGCCGCCCGAGTGAAGAAGTGAGCAGCAAGCATCTTTAATAATTCCTTCAGCTCTGTTTAACACTTCGTGTAGTTTATATTCGACCATACTTAATTCCGGGAAGTCGGATAACAGGTGACCGGGACTCGATGGATTCTGTAATTCAGGTAAGCTCATCATCTTACTCCCTTTTCCTAAAATTTACTTTTTTAGTATGGCTAATTTAGGAAGAAAGAATTCAGCTTACCGAAGTATTATTTTGATCTAGTCTTAACAGCCTGCAATATCTATGGTTTTTTACCAACAATTATTATTCGTGGAGAGGCCTGATAATAAC
The DNA here is from genome assembly GCA_021849995.1 of Bacillota bacterium. Lineage (GTDB taxonomy): Bacteria > Bacillota > Desulfitobacteriia > Desulfitobacteriales > Desulfitobacteriaceae > JAJZSC01. Next base: position 6,238 of record JAJZSC010000060.1, read on the forward strand.
TTTTTGCTATAACCTCTTCCTTAGTCACACTACCATTCTCTTTGACTGTACGAGTGGTAGAGACTGTATACCCTGGTTGACCTACTTGTCTAATAATTACCTGATCAGGGGCTAAGCTTTCGTCTGTAAGTACTTGTTCTTTCGGATAGTAGGTGGATAGTATTTTGTTCGTTATAATTACTTCTTTAGATTGGGTTTGGCCAAATAATTCAAATGTTAGTGAATCACCCTCTACTTTCGAGCGGATTAGGATATAGGCAGGGGTGGAGTTCTTGAAGACCAGATCTACATCAGGGTAGGCCACTGTCGCATCTTGGCCAAGTGGAACGTAAGAAATAGCTAAGGCATGGTTATAGCGTTTTACTATTTCTAAATCTGCTAACAGAAGTGCATTAAATAGAGTACTTGATACTTGACATATCCCACCCCCTAAGCCGGGAACAAATTGACCATTTTCAATTATCATAGCTTCTTTATATCCTGCGCTGACCGTTCGTGGACCTACTACTTGGTTAAAAGAGACGGTCTCTCCGGGTTTAATTAATTTTTTGTCTAGAGCCTTTGACGCTAGCCTTATGTTTTCTGTCCGGCCTAGTAATCCTGGATCAAACTTGGTAGTAAAGGATGCTATTTGCCCAGTAATTCTTAACTTCTCTAAATCATTAGCATATACCTTTGGACTTTCTCTCTCTATGAGTTTAACCAAGACTACTCCAGGATTCATAATTTTAATGCTTTTTACTTCCGTTACTAGAGTTTTTACATCAACCCCGCGGCCAACTTTCTCCTTGATAATTTCCATCTTGTTATCTGCTGTGATATTGAAAGTTGCATCAGTAGGTTCAGTTTCATAGGGTGAGAAGCGTTTTATTATTGTATCTAACAGCACAGATTCGTTCCATTTAACAGGCAACTCAAAGTTAATACCGCGGGAAGCTTTTATCTTTTCCAGAGTACGTACAAATACGTTTCCTTGACGTCCAATTCCGTATGCCTGTTGGATAGCAGTGTTAACATCTAATTCAAGACCGAGGTCTTTTAAAGGAATCTTTACTTCCTGATCCTCAACTTTAAAGCCTAATTCTTGGGCTAGAATTTCGTTAGTTTTTAGTTCAACTTTTTTTAGGGCTTCTTCAATCGTAAGGTTTCCAATTTCTACTTCGCAAGTACTTACTCCAGGAAGTATTGTGCGACTATCCCGGGTATAAAGGAATAAGAAAAATAGAACCAGCCCAATGAGGGCTAGGGAAATTACTGATGTGATGATGATAGTTTTTCGGGCAGGAAACTGTTTGCCTTTCCAATCGTCATTGCTCAACGCCAATTGAATTCCTCCTCAGACGGTATAGTTATCTATATTCCGAGAAGGGTAGACAATTGACAATTAAATACTATATGACTTGTCCAATCTACTTAATATAGGATATACTAGTTTAGATCCTATCTATCCTAGTACAGGTAAATTGATAATTAATGATTAAACATTGGAGGAAGGTTAGTATGTTAAAGGGAAAAACGGCATTGATTACTGGTGGGGGCACAGGTATTGGGAGATCTATTGCACTTTTGCTGGCTAGTCATGGTGTAAATATAGCTATAAATTACTCCCGTTCGGAAAAAGATGCGTCTGAGACAAAAGAGGAAGTGTTATCTAAAAATGTTAAAAGTCAAATTTATAAAGCCAATGTAGGAACTGATTCTGAAGTAAGGCAAATGATGTCAGACGTGATCAGGGATTTCGGAAGTCTTGATATCCTTGTTAACAATGCAGGAGTTACGCACTTTGTTGAGCATGCGGACTTAGAAGGGCTCAAAGAGGAATACTGGGATAACATCATGAATGTAAACGTAAAAGGTCTGTTTTTCTGTTGTAGAGCTGCAGCTGATGAGCTTAAGAAGAATAATGGTTGTATAGTAAATATTACTTCAATTGCTGGCCTAACAGGTCTAGGAAGTTCTATCGCATATTCGGCTTCTAAGGCTGCCGCTATTAGTGTAACAAAATCTCTGGCCCGTGTTATGGCTCCCCAAGTCAGAGTTAACAGTATCGCTCCCGGAGTAGTAGAGACTCGCTGGGTAGACGGGCAAAAAGACCACATTAAGAGACTTGCTGCCGGAACTCCACTTGGCCGGGTGGCTGGGCCGGATGACGTTGCAGAAGTCGCTTATGCTTTAATTGCTAATGCAAACTTTGTAACGGGTCAGACGATTGTAGTGGATGGAGGAGCTTTCATTTAAATAGAATACTGATGACCTAAAAATACTATAAATTAAAGATTCGACAATTAAATATTTTCAAAAATAAAACCCTTACGCATAGTTTCAGGTATGCAGTAAGGGTTTTGTATCTTAGTAAGATTTGATTCACAGTGAATAAACGCAACTAGGGGATTAAAAAAGAATTGAAAAGGGGTATAAGATTAACCTGAAATCAGAGAGAGCCGCTTGGCACAGTACTCGATAATCTCACGTCTTCGGACAATACCGATAAAAATCTGTTGGTCATCTACTACCGGAACAAAATTTTGCTCAACAGCCCTAGAAATTAAATCATCCATCTGGGCATTTATCGAAACAGGCAAATTTTGCATATGTTGCTCAACCTCAGCGAGTCGTACTTTCTCAGCATTTTCAAAGCTTAGTCCGGGAGTATTTTTTAATTTCCAAAGGAAATCACCTTCAGTGATGGTCCCAACATATTTTCCATCATTATCGATTAGTGGTACTGCGGAATATCTGTGATATTCCATTCTTTCAAGTGCCTGTCGAATGGTGGAAGAGTTCTTTAAATAAACCAGATCCTTCTTAGGTATTAGAAAGAAGGCCACATTCATCTGAAAATCACGCTCCATTTCGGCCATTCACGCAAATTGAATTACCCATAGCATTTTACCACATTTCGGTTGTCTTTTGCTTTATATAATGCCCGATCTGCGAAAAGAATCAATTCTTCTACATTTTTGGCCTCTGGATAATAAGATATCCCGATAGACACAGTGACTTTTCCTCCGGGCTGATGTTGACGACCGAAGAAATCGCATTGTTCACAGGCTTCACGTAAGCGATGAGCAATGGTCAAAGCTTAATTAATTGTTCGCTTTGTTCTTTAGATTTTCCTTCAATTAGATAAGAATAATTGAATAAGATTAGCATAGGCTAATAACAGATAAACCCTTAGAGAGTTGCCATTCTCTAAGAGTTTAACATTTTTGTGTAAGGTATCATTGGATTCGAGATTGGAATTTAACAGTCACGTCGATAGGCCTGTTTTTCCTTCAAAGACTGAAAATCATTGGTATCTAGAAAAACCATGTGAACCGCGGCTGCTAGTGAAAGGCAAATAGTTGCAAGGATAATCTCTGTATTTAGACTGTGTAAGAAATAACCTATCTCGAATCCGACCATACCCCAGATAATAGTAAATAAAGTAGTAAGGGCGAGTATCCAAATTTTAGTCCTGACAATAATGATCATAGCCATTAGGGAAACACAGAGGGCAAATACAAGTAATGAAGCTTGATAGGCACCGATTAAACCTGAAATAAGTACTCCTTCCATAAGAATTACGTTTTTGATATTTGGCATAATACCCCTCCTGATAGTTGATGCGTATTATCATATTCAAATATCGTAAAAAAGTTCTAGAAGAAAGTTGAGTTTTTCGGATACATGGAGGGCTTCAGACTAAGTTGAATGTTATTAGGTAACAAAAACTATGGACCACGGCTTATCAGTCGTGGTCCATAGTTTTTGGGATAGTAGAACTCATATCTTTCACCGTGCATAAGTGCCTAAGGAGGCGTCTGTGACGGAGGCTTGGTGTCAGCCGAGATTTCTCAAGAGTTATAGTATATGTCGATTCAGAGCAGTGTAAAGTTGTTAAGGTTTACAGCTAACTTGCCAGGCTACCCCAAATTTATCTGTGAATTTACCGTATAGTGGGCTGAAAAAAGTTTCCTGTAGCTCCATTTCAATGCTACCACTTTCAGATAACGTTTCAAACATTGCTTTAGTTTCTTCCTTTGTATCAAATTCTAAGGAGAAAGAAATATTATTTCCTGTATTGTATGGAGCACCTGGGAAAGTATCCGAGAACCGAATAATATGACCATCTTTTCTTAATTCTGCATGTAGGACGAGGTTTTTTATATTCTCAGGTACAGGGAATTCAGGGTTGGGTGGTGCATCTCCAAAACGCATAACCAGAGCTTCTCCACCTAAAGCCTTTTGATAAAAATTTACTGCTTCTTCACAATTTCCGTTAAAGAAAAAATATGGTACTAACCAATTGCTCATAATAAACCCTCTTTCGTATAGTTTTGACTAGATTATGTAAAAACTCATCTATTTAGACATTATATGCTTTATTTATTATGGCGAAAAGATTATTTGAATCCATGTATCTTTCAGCTACAAAGTTTATAATCTCCCCTTTTTCGTTAAACGAAAACACACCAGATGCAGAAACTCCTTTGTAACTAAGGGTGGCCATAGCAGAGTTCGAATCAATTTCTTCCCATTTAATGTAGCTGCTCAAAGCTGCGGTTGGAAACCACACC
>JAJZSC010000061.1 GCA_021849995.1 Bacillota bacterium
AGTGCCGATGCACACATTTGGTCATCCAATAGATTTAGACCCTTTGGTGGAATTGTGCCAGCGCTACGGATTAGAGTTAGTTGAAGATGCAGCAGAATCCCTTGGGTCTTATTATAAGGGACTTCATACCGGTAATTGGGGACGTGCCTCTGCACTGAGTTTTAATGGTAATAAAATAATAACTACCGGTGGTGGGGGAGCAATTTTAACCAATGATGAATATTTGGGTAAATTAGCCAAGCATATTACTACTACTGCTAAGTTACCCCATCAATGGAATTTTTATCACGATCAAATTGGCTATAATTATCGACTTCCCAATATAAATGCAGCCTTAGGATGTGCCCAATTGGAACAATTGCCGAACTTTTTAAATAAAAAAAGAGCCTTAGCTAAAAGATACAAAGAACTATTTGATTCAGTTAGTGGAGTTTCATTTTTTATTGAACCAGAATTTGCAAAAAGTAACTACTGGCTGAATGTGCTTCTTTTGGATAAGGAGCTTTCAAGTAAAAAAGATATCATTTTGGAGGCTACCAATAATTCTGGAATTATGACCCGACCCTGTTGGACACTGATGTTCAAGTTGCCTATGTATTCTGCGTGTCCCAGGATGGATTTACCGGTGTCTGAAAATTTGGAAAGCCGTATTATAAACATACCGAGCAGTTCCTTTTTAGGAGATTTACCATGATGAATAAACGAAAAATAACTGTTGTTACAGGATCACGGGCAGATTACGGACTGCTTTATTGGGTCATGAAAGAAATTCAACATGCTGAGGAATTTGAATTGCAGATTATTGCTACTGGCATGCACTTGTCTCCAGAATTTGGATTAACATACAAGATAATTGAAGAAGACGGGTTTGTTATTGATCAAAAAGTAGAAATGCTCCTTTCAAGTGATTCGCCAGTTGGAATTGCTAAATCAATTGGACTGGCTACTATAAGTTCCGCAGAAGCGTTACAAAGGCTTAAACCGGATCTGATAGTTGTTCTAGGCGATCGCTTTGAAATATTGGCGGTAGTTCAGGCAGCGCTTGTAGCGAAGATTCCTGTTGCTCACATAGCAGGAGGGGACACTACGGAAGGGGCTTATGATGAGGCGATTCGTCATAGCATTACAAAGATGTCGCATTTACACTTTGTTACAAATGAAATCGCTGCTGAAAGAGTACGTCAGATGGGTGAAAACCCTGAACATATATATAATTATGGAAGTCCCGGAATCGATATGATTAAAAGTTTAAAATTGCTTGGGCGTGAAGAGCTTGAGAATTCCCTTGATTTTAAGTTTAGAGAAAAAAACCTCCTCATAACGTTCCATCCTGTTACACTGGAGCAACAACCCGCAGAACAGCAGTTCAAGGAACTTTTAAGTGCTCTCGATTCTTTGGATGATGAGGTTGGGATGATTTTTACAAAGCCAAATGCTGATAATCAAGGCCGGATGTTAATTAACCGGATCGATGAATATGTTGCTTCCAGATCCAATGCGAAAGCCTATACCTCTCTTGGACAGCTTTTATACTTAAGTGCAGTCGCACAGGTTGACGCTGTGGTTGGAAATTCGTCCAGCGGACTTTATGAAGTGCCGTCACTTAGCAAGCCAACGGTAAATATTGGAGTGAGACAAAAGGGAAGGCTTAAGGCGTCATTGGTGATTGATTGTGCTGCTGATTCTGGAGATATAGCCATGGCTATTGTGAAAGCGTTTAAAATGGAAAGCCTAGAAACAGTAAATCCATATGGAGATGGGAATAGTTCCATCAGGATCGTAGGCAAACTAAAGGAGTTTTCGGATTACCAAATTCTTTTAAAAAAGCGTTTTTTTGAGGTGGAATTTAAAGATGTATGAAACGACCGGCGTTTATGTTATTGCTGAGGCGGGTGTCAATCATAACGGCTCCCTCGAGATGGCCCTTCAGTTAATAGATGTGGCGGCTGATGCCGGAGCGGATGCGGTAAAGTTTCAGACCTTTAAGGCTGAAAATATGGTGACCAGGACGGCAGGAAAGGCCCGGTATCAAGCTGAAACGACCAATCATAAAGAATCTCAGTATGAAATGCTAAAAAAACTCGAGCTTGATGATGAGGCCCATGAAATATTGATAGAACATTGCCAAAAACAAGGGTTGCGATTTCTAGCAACTCCATTTGATACCCAGAGTGTTGATGTTTTGGCTGGAAAGTTCGATCTTCCTCGGCTCAAGATTTCCTCTGGAGATATAACGAATGCTCCATTACTGCTCAAATTAGCTCGGACCGGTAAGCCTGTCATTTTGTCCACCGGTATGAGCACCCTGGGAGAAGTTGAAACTGCACTGGGGGTTTTGGCTTTTGGCTATAGTAACAAGAGTGAAAAACTTTCATTGACGGCTTTTAAGAACGCATATTGCTCTGAAGCAGGTCAAAAAGTGTTAAAGGAAAAAGTCACATTGCTTCACTGCACCACTGAATACCCGGCGCCATTTGCCGAGGTTGACCTCAGGTCTATGGACACGTTGTCCGCAGCTTTCGGTTTACCGGTTGGTCTTTCAGATCACACGACTGGTATAGCGGTGTCGATAGCTGCAGTGGCAAGGGGGGCTGTGGTTATTGAAAAGCACTTTACACTTGACTGTAACCTTCCAGGTCCTGATCACAGGGCATCCCTCGAACCAATGGAATTAAAGGCCATGATCCAATCAATAAAGCAGGTGGCAATGGCACTGGGAAAGGGGTTAAAAGTTCCAGGACCCACTGAGTCATTAAATATCCCAATAGCCAGAAAAAGTCTCGTTGCTCTACAGGTCATACGCAAAGGTGATATTTTCACAGAGCAAAATTTGGGAGTCAAGAGACCTGGAAGCGGGATTTCACCAATATATTACTGGGATCTTCTGGACAAACCGGCAGATAGGGATTACAAACAAGATGAAGTGGTGATTCAATGAAATATTCGGTAATAATTTTGGGAGCTGGTGGTCATGCTAAGGTGCTTCAAGACGCATTACGGCTTAATGGAATTGAACTTATAGGTTTCACTACTCCAGATTTGGACAAGCATTTGGTGAACAATGGGACCTCCCGAATAGGCAATGACGATACGGTTTTTAATTATGATGTGGAACAAATCCGATTGATAAACGGCCTGGGTTCAATACGGAGTACATCCAATCGTAGGAGACTATTTAATTATTTTAAAAACAGGGGTTATCTTTTTTATAACGTGATTCACCCTTCCTCCATAGTTGCCTCGGATGTCCTGATGGGTGAAGGGGTGCAGATAATGGCAGGAGTTATTGTTCAGTCTGGTACCAAGATTGGCAAAAATACCATTGTAAATACCAGGGTATCTGTTGATCACGACTGTGATATTGGTTCTCATGTTCATGTAGCACCAGGTGCAATCTTATCTGGAGGGGTAGAAGTTGGCGAAGGAGTACATATTGGAACTGGAGCAATTATTATTCAGGGAATAAAAATTGGCAGAAACAGCATTATTGGTGCGGGTTCTGTGGTCGTTAGAGATGTGCCCGAAGAGACCATTTCAATAGGTGTGCCAGCAAGGGTGGTAAAAAAATGAACGATTTTAATAAAGTTTTAGTATCGCCGGCTACATCAATACTATCAGCGATTAAGATTATTGATGAAAGTACAATACAAATTGCCTTGGTTGTAGATGAGAATGGTCATCTTTTGGGGACAATAACTGATGGAGATATTCGCCGGGCTATTCTAAAAGGAGTTTCAATGGATGACCCTGTTAGGCAGATAATGAATCCAAAGCCTACTGTTGCCAGTGTATATGATAGTCGCGTTAAAATATTGGAAATTATGAAAAACAAAAGGCTTTACCAGATCCCTATCGTAGATGAACAGGGCTGCGTGGTTGAATTAAAAATACTGGATCAAATATTGAAATCTCCAGAGCGAGAAAACTGGGCGATTATAATGGCTGGGGGATTGGGCAGCAGGCTTCGACCCCTCACCGAAGATTGCCCTAAAACCCTTCTTAAGGTAGGGGGGAAACCCCTTCTCGAGACAATTATAGAGAACTTTAAAGAATACGGGTTTCAAAGGTTTTATTTTTGTGTTAACTATAAAGCGGATATGGTTCAAAATTATTTCGGCGATGGTTCTTCTTTTGGAGTGGAGATAAAGTACATTCATGAAGAAAACAGGATGGGGACTGCAGGAGCACTTGGATTACTGCCAGAAAAGCCTTTACAGCCCATTTTTGTTATGAATGGAGACTTGCTTACAAAGATAAATTTCAAGCAGTTGCTTGATTACCATCTTGAACACAATGCTATGGCAACGATGTGTGTCAGAGAGTTTAATCTCCAGGTCCCGTACGGAGTTGTGAAAATTGAAAAAAACCATCTGGTTAGTATCGAGGAAAAGCCGATACAACGCTTCTTTATAAGTGCAGGGATTTATGTTCTTGAACCAAAAGCGCTTAGCTATATACCCCAAAATGTTTTTTTTGATATGCCAAGCCTTTTTAAGGAGTTAATGAAAGGTGGGAAAAAAGCAACTACATTCCCCGTGAGAGAATACTGGATGGATATAGGTCGCATGGGAGATTATGAAAAAGCGAATGGGGAATACAAGGAACATTTTCAGTTGGGTAAATAAAAAATTATGAGGGAAGGTTGTAGCTGTGGATTTTTTAGTTGTGGGACTAGGTTCTATGGGCAAGAGAAGGATTAGATGTCTGAAAGCCTTGGGGTACAATAACATTGTGGGTTTTGATTCTCGTGAAGATAGACGGGTACAAGCTGAAGAAAAATATGGAATTAAAACATGTCAGGATCTTTTTCAGGCATTTAATAAGGGTGAACCTACAGCCATGATTATTGCAGTTCCTCCAGATGTTCACCATAAGTATATAAAAGTTGCTATTCAGAAAAATATAAGTTTTTTTGTTGAGGCCAGTGTGGTGGATACAGATATGGAGTTGATAAAAAGCACCCTTGAAAATTTGGATATTATTGCCGCTCCATCAGCGACACTTCTTTTTCATCCTGCCATTCAACAAATTACTCAGATAGTAAAATCAGGACACCTAGGAAAAGTATCTAACATTATTCTTCATTCTGGTCAGTTTTTGCCAGATTGGCATACCTATGAAAGCGTAAAAGATTTTTATGTGTCCAATCCGGATACAGGTGGCGGTCGTGAAATTGTACCTTTTGAGCTTACCTGGATTACCAAAATTTTAGGATTCCCTAAAAGGGTTTGTGGCAATTATCGCAAGACAATAGAAATAGAAGGCGCTGAATCCATTGATGATACCTACAATTTTTTGATGGATTATAATCAATATCTAGCCTCGGTTACAGTTGATGTCGTTTCGCGAAACGCAACTAGAAGACTTCTAATAAATGGCGATAAAAGGCAACTGATTTGGGATTGGAGTGCTAATTGTGTAAAGGTATTCGATCCTGAAAATGATAGCTGGGATGTAATAGAATATGAGATGAAAAATGCAGAAGAGGGTTACAACCCAAATATCGGTGAGAATATGTATATAGAGGAGCTTAGGTGTTTTATTGAGGCCATTGAGGGGAAACATCCATTTGTAAACTCGATAGAAGAGGATCATAGAGTTTTGAAGTTACTGTATGCAATCGAAGAGTCGGATAGAACATCTAAATATGTGGAGTTTAGGGCATGATTACTGGAATACTGATAACTGCAAGACTGGGTTCCGCCAGGCTTAAGAAAAAACATTTGCTAGAGGTAAAAGGACACCCGATCCTATGGTTTCTAATTAAGAGAATCCGGGATGAGTTTGATTTAGAAGTTAGATCGGGAAAGGTTAAACTTATAATAGCAACAACAGACGAACCTGAGGATGAAAAGTTTGAACAGTTTTCAGCCGAAGGGGTTAGTGTTTTTTACGGTTCAACCAATAATATTCCGCTAAGGCACTTACAGACTGCCAAAGCCCACCATCTTGAAAGCATTATATCAGTTGACGGTGATGACATTCTATGTTCCGTTAAAGGAATGCGAATGGTATACAACTTGTTGGCAGAAGGCCATGATTATGTGATGACTTCAAATCTGCCATTCGGTATGAACTCCTGGGGGTATTCAGTAGAGTTCCTCAATAGTTCGATGGTAAACCATATGGACGACGTATTGGAAACAGGCTGGGGAAGAATATTTGATGCAAGAGAGCCGGTTTATATTAATGTCTTTTTGAAAAACAAAAACGATCTTTTGAGATTTACCCTTGATTACCAGGATGACTACCATTTCTTTAAAACTCTCATTGAGGCGATGGGAGAGGTTATTTACCGTGCAAGTGATCAAGCTATTATTGATTTTGTGTTAGAAAACAATTTATATAGTATTAATGAAGACATAACCAGAGATTATTGGAACAATTTTTACAAACAAGTCGAAGAGGAAAAACAAAGTTCTAAAAGATTTAAATAAAAGGTTAAGGTGAGTTTATGGGATATAATGGTACTGAACTTTGGAAAAGAGCAAAAAAAATTATTCCTGGCGGTAATCAGCTGCTGTCCAAAAGAAGTGAAAAGTTTTTGCCCGGTCTATGGCCAGCTTATTATGAAAAGGCAAGAGGCTGTGAAGTGTGGGGTATAGATGGGTCTCACTATTATGATTTTGCTCAGATGGGTGTGGGATCCTGTGTTCTGGGATATGCAGATGTAGATGTAAATAAAGCGGTAATAAAGGCAGTAAACGATGGTTCCATGTCATCGCTAAATAGTTATGAAGAGGTCGAACTTGCAGAAAAACTAATCAACCTGCATCCGTGGGCTGACATGGCAAGGTTTGCCCGAACCGGAGGTGAAGCGTGCGCCATTGCTGTACGGATTGCCCGGGCGGCCACAGGACGAAGCAAAATTGCTTTTTGCGGTTACCATGGCTGGCATGACTGGTATCTTTCCTCGAACATCGGGGATTCCAGCAATCTTGATGGGCAGCTGCTTCCAGGGCTCAACCCGGTGGGTGTACCAAGAGAACTTAAGGGGACAGCCCTTCCATTTAACTATAATAATCTTGGTGAACTTAAATCACTGGTCAAGGAGTATGGTAATGAGATCGGCGGTATCATTATGGAACCTCAGAGAGGTTCATACCCTGAGCCAGGATTTCTGGAGGGTGTAAGGGACATTGCTACAAAAATAGGTGCTGTTCTCATTTTTGATGAGGTTACTTCCGGATTCAGGATTAACATTGGCGGAATTCACCTAACCTTGGGGGTAGAACCTGATATAGCAGTTTTTGGAAAGGCATTGGGCAATGGATACCCAATTTCAGCGATAATCGGGAGAAAAGAGGTAATGGATTATGCCCAGGACAGCTTTATCAGTTCAACTTTTTGGACTGAAAGGATTGGCTATGTGGCCGCTCTGGCCACAATTAAGAAGATGGAAGATCATGATGTCCCCAGGCATCTTGTAAAATATGGTGAGCTTATTAATTCGGGTTGGCAAACAATTGCAGCAGAGTGTGGGCTTGATATCGGTATTAGCGGCATACCGCCACTAACCCATATATCATTTAAAAACCAATTTCCGCTCGAAACACAGACATATTATACGCAGGAAATGCTAGAAAAAGGGTATCTGCTTGGTGCATCGGTATATTCAACCTATGCCTATTCCCCGGAAATCATTGATCGATTCATATTAGACTCTTCAAGCGTGTTTAAAAGAATAAAAGAAGCCCTTGACACGGGAAGTATCACAAATTGTCTAAAAGATGAAACCATTCATGCCGGATTTAGGAGGCTGACTTGAAATTAAGAACATGTTGGATCTTACAGGAAAGATCGTGGTAGTAACCGGTGGAACAGGCATATTAGGACGCCTTTACTGCCGGAAAATGGCGGAGGCTGGAGCATCCGTAATTGTATCTGATCTCGACCAAAAACACTGTACCGATCTTGCAGGAGAGATAAGGGAAAATACCGGTACACATACAGTGGGGATGGCTGTAAATCTAACAAGCGAAGATTCGGTTAAAAAATGGGCAAAAGAAATCATTGAGATGTTTGGTGTGGTTGATGTGCTTGTCAATAATGCAGCTGCCAAATCACCCAATTTTTTTAGGCCGCTTGATCAGTTTTCCCTTGAGGACTGGCATATGGTTATGTCAGTAAATGTTACAGGTATGTTTCTGACAGTGCGGGAGTTAGGTCCTTTAATGGCTGCGAGGGGAAAGGGAAGCATCATTAATGTCAGTTCTATATATGGAGTAGTGGGACCTGATCAGCGTATATACGAAGGGTCATGGTATGAGGAAATGGGTGGTGCGATTAGTACCCCGCTGGTTTACTCGGCAAGTAAGGGTGCGGTAATTTCAATGACCCGCTATCTTGCCACCTACTGGGGACCCAAAGGTATCCGGGTCAATACACTTACTCCCGGTGGTGTATCTTCGGGTCAAAACAACGTTTTCAGTGAAAAATATAGTTACAGGGTACCCCTGGGGAGAATGGCTGAAGCTGAAGAGATGGTAGGTGCACTGTTGTTTCTCGCATCGGATGCCTCATCGTATGTTAACGGCCAGAACTTAATTGTAGATGGTGGCTGGACAGCTTGGTAGGGGGTAATAGAGGTATGGTTAAACTTGCAATTATTGGTGCCGGCCAGCTTGGTGGCCGCCATTTACAAGCACTTGCACTTATTGATAGAAAGGCCCGTATACAGGTGGTGGACACATCTCCTGCCTCACTGGAGCTGGCGAAAGCAAGGTTTTGTGAAGTGCATGGCTCTGGTAATGTTCAAGATGTTGAACTCCATAAAAGTATCAATGATCTTTGGGATGATCTTGACCTGGTGATAGTTGCGACAAATGCAAATGTTCGAAGTATGGTTGTTGAAGAACTCCTGCACACAAAAAAAACAAAGTATATCATATTGGAAAAAGTATTGTTTCAGAAATTAAAGGATTACACTGCTATTGCTGAACTATTGAAAAGTAAAAAAGTCAAGTCATGGGTTAATTGTCCCAAAAGGATATGGCCCTTTTATCAACAACTTAAGGAGAAGTTTAAGGGTGTTGAGAAGGTTGAATACAATGTTAGCGGGTCTGATTTGGGGATAGGCTGCAACGCCATACATTATATTGATAACCTTGCATTCCTAATAGGACAGGACCAGTTCACTTTCTTTAACGACCAACTAGACCCGGATACAATTTCCAGCAAACGTGCAGGATTTATAGAGTTCACGGGAACATTGCAGGGCATTACAGACAAAAGAAGCCGGATTTCTATATCGTCTTATAACGGAGGAGATGCACCCCTAATTATTCAAATTAAGAGTGAAAAAGTACGATGTTTAATAATGGAGGATCAGGGCAGGGCATTAGTGTCTGAAAAAGAGAATAACTGGATATGGCAGGAGGTAAATTTTACAGTTCCTTACCAAAGCCAACTGACCCATATCGTTGTTCAGGAAATTTTGGACACAGAGAAATGTGATTTACCTGATTTTAATGAAGCAGCGAAATTACATGTTCCCATGTTGGAAACGTTGATAAAACACCTACAAAAGGAATGCTCGGGGGAAAAAGAAATATGTCCAATAACATAGGTCAAAAAACCTTACTGGTAGGGGCAGGGCTGATGGCTATTGATTATGCCAACGTTCTAGTAGCCCAGCATGTTCTTTTTGATGTGGTTGGCAGGGGGCAAGGATCCGCCGCCACTTTTAAGGAGAAAACAGGGGTTCCTGTCTATACAGGAGGGCTTGAGCAGTATTTTAAAGAAAATGGTTTGGTATATCCGTCTGCTATTGTGGCAGTCAGTGTTGAGCAGTTAGCCCAGACTACCATTCTGCTGCTTGAGAAGGGTTTTAAGAGAGTATTAGTGGAAAAACCAGCAGGGTTAAACAGGGACCAGATTAAAGAAGTTGCACGGGTGGCAGAAAAGAACAATGCAGAAGTATATGTTGCCTATAACCGCCGTTTTTATGCCTCAACGCAGAAGGCTCAGGAAATTATTGACGAGGATGGCGGTGTGTTATCTTTTAATTTTGAGTTTACCGAATGGAGTCATGTTATAGAGGACTTGGAGAAGGCCTCGGGTGTTAAAGAACAGTGGTTTTTAGCAAATTCAACCCACGTTGCCGATCTTGCTTTTTACCTTGCTGGTAAGCCCAAAGAATTGGTTGCCTATACAGCAGGTGGTCTTTCATGGCATCCTTCTGCCTCTATCTATGCAGGAGCAGGCGTATCCGAACAGGGTGCTCTTTTTTCATATCAGGCCAACTGGGAGGCACCCGGTCGCTGGAGGGTTGAGGTTCTTACCAGTAAACACAGACTTGTTTTTTGTCCGATGGAGCAATTGCACATTCAGCGGATTGGAACAGTATCGGTTGAAATGGTACAATTGGATGACGAATTGGATCGAAAGTTTAAACCCGGTCTTTATCAGCAAGTTCAGGTGTTCCTTGGAGATGAGAAAAAAGGCTTGCTTGATATCGCAGGACAATATGCGATGGTAAAAAACTGCTACGAAACCATCAATGGCAAAGGGTAGTTGGAGACAGACTGTAATAAAACAGGGCTTTAAGGGGCGGTCTACTTGAAAAAAAAAATTCTGTTTTTTTGCGCTATACCATCTCAATTCCCAGAACTGTTCCCACTTGCCCGGACCTTAGGCGAGACAGAAAATTTTTGTCCAATTTTTGTTTTTGATACCTCAAGAGGGGATCATAACGCGTGTATTGAGTCCTGTCTGGAACAGGGGATTTCATGTGTAAACCAATTAAACCAGGATATACGTA
>JAJZSC010000062.1 GCA_021849995.1 Bacillota bacterium
AAATGTGATCTGTGCCATACATCCCCAGGGATTCCATTGGGCATTCTTCAAGACCTTTTGAAGCAGGTTAACTTTGACATACAACAAATAAAGTCTCAAAAGGATAAATGGAAGATACTAGTATTGGAACGCCTAAAAATGTTGTTAGGGTCTGAAATACACTCTTTTAAATGGAATTCGCTGAACTTTCATTCTGTCAATCCGGCTTATTCAGCAAATGAGCGAATAAATCAGGATCTTAAAGTTAATAGCTTATGGGTACGGTTGGAAGGCCGTTTGGTTGCTGAAGAAGAGTTTCTACGACTAGCTTCAGAGCTAAAGCTGGAAAGGGAGGATACCCTTAGACTCGCTCATCAGATAGTTCTAAAAGGCTCAGCAGCGTGGACGCCTGCCGTCTCAAAAAACGGTAAACGCTGGTATTGCGAACGTTGTGGTAAAACTGACTTAAAGGAGTGGCCCTCACTTTATGGACTTACCGCTACATGTCAATATTGCACTGCCTTGGGAGCGATGAATTCTAATAAAGTACTTTTCAAAATTACTGACCCCATGACGCATTCAGGAACTTCCGATATCGATAGTTTAAGAAATATGGTATTTAGCCCTCATTGGGAATTAACAGAGGCACAACAACAAGCCAGTAAACAACTGCTAACCTTTGTTCAAAGTAAAGACAGGAAGGAAGTATTAGTTTGGGCGGCCTGTGGGGCGGGAAAGACTGAAATATGTTTCCCAGCTATTGCTTGGGCTTTAAGAGAAAGAAAGAAAGTATTATTCGCAGCTCCCCGCCAAGACGTTGTACACGATGTAGTCCCAAGGCTAGAGCGGGACTTTCCGGGAATCAGGGCGACAGTTTTGACTGGAATAAGCCAGGAAAGATTTGGCCCGGGGCAGATTGTCCTGGCCACAACTCACCAAATATTAAGGTTTAAAAACTTTTTTGATTTGGTAATTCTCGATGAGATCGATGCCTATCCCTATAATGGCAATGAAGTTTTGGAGCAAGGTCTAAAAAATGCTCTAAGAGAAAATGGGAAATTAATTTACCTTACTGCTACCCCATCACAGGTAATGCTTAAAAACTTCGGCCCTCAATCCCAAAATATTATAAGATTGCCAGCCCGTCATCATAAAAAGCCGGTTCCGATCCCGATATGGAAAAAGATGACTTGCAACCCTAATAATGTACCGGCTGAGTTACAGAAATTAATTCAGGAGTTAGTTGAAAAAGGTCCAGTTCTGGTTTTTGTTCCGAAAATCTCCTGGGTACAGATCATAGTGAATAAATTGAATCATCTTTTTCAAGGTCTCAAAATTGGCGGAAGCTATTCTTCAGACCCGGATAGGGCTAATAAAGTAAGAAAGCTAAAAAATGGTTATTATCAATTATTTGTTACCACTTCAATTCTCGAGAGAAGTATTACAATTCCTAATGTACAAGTAATAGTCTTTGCTGCAGATCACCCGGTCTTTGACAACAGGTCGTTGATTCAGATGGCAGGCCGGGTTGGACGTACATCGGATTTTCCTGAGGGAGAAGCAATTTACCTGGCGCAAGGAGCAACTTCGGAAATCAAACTTGCGATAAACTTAATTCAAGAGCAGAACGAAATTGCTTTGTCACTCAAGCTGCTTGATTCAGACTAAGAAATGCTGGTGCTGCATAAAAGCATGCTCTAAAAATAAGCAGGAAGTCTTCTAATTGTGGGGGCTAAAAATGAAAATAGAATTTCTAAACAGTCTCAAAAGCTTTACCCAGGAAATATTATATGACTCGGGTAAGCCCTGTGTATTATGCGGGAAACCGGCAGGCCCAGTGTGTTCGGACTGCAATGATGAGTACTTTTTCCCGCAAGCAGACCGCTGTCACATGTGCGGCAAGATTATAAAAAAGGGTAAGCACTTGTGTGATGGCTGCACAGCCGGACACGGTCCCAAGAAATTGTCTAAAGTCACAGCCTGGGGAAACTATGAAGGAGCCTGGAAAGAATTTATTTGGGCTGTTAAGTTCAAGTATCAGCCTTACCGCTTAGTAGAGATAGGTAAACCCTTTTCCCAATGGGCATTGACCAATCTTCCTCCTGTTGATGCACTAGTTCCCATTCCAATGCATTTTGAACGTGAAGCTGAACGGGGTTTTAATCAAGCTGAAGTAATAGCGTCCCTCTTGCATTGGGAGCTAGGTATTCCACTGTTAAAAGTCTTGGAAAGAATCGCTCCGACGAACCCACAAGTAGGACTCACTCGTTTAGAAAGGTTAAATAACCTAAAGGGGGTTATTAACCTATCAAGCAACAGTGTACAAGGGTTAAGCCTATGGTTAATTGATGATGTGACAACTACAGGTGCAACACTGGAGGCAGGAGCCGAAGCCCTGCTAAAAGGAGGGGCAAAAGAAGTATATGGGCTTTGCCTGGCAGCAGGGATAGAAAAATCTCTTGTGACACCCGTAGATTAGCGCTATAATATTCGGTGGATAGGCAAAAGTCTGTCACACTAAAAAAATAGGTAAGGGGATTATTTCATAATGTTTCAAGACAAGGAAATCGTGTGTAAAGATTGTGGATCTACTTTTATCTTCACTGCCGGTGAGCAAGAGTTTTATGCAGAAAAAGGCTTTGAGAATGAGCCACAGCGTTGCCGTAGTTGCCGTAACGCCCGTAAAACAAGCCGTAATACAGGAGAGCAAAGAACACGCGAAATGTTTACTGTAGTTTGTGCAGATTGTGGCGTTGAAACTCAAGTTCCTTTCCAGCCAAATTCAGACCGTCCGGTCTATTGCCGTGAGTGCTACCAGAATCACCGTCCTGCCAGGGCATAATATAATAAACAAAATGTTTAAGGAAGGCTGTCTCAATTGTGGGATAGCCTTTTTACTTGCACCAATCAGACCTCCATGCCACAGATGTGCCGCCAATAAGCATAAAAATTAAACGGAGGAGATGACCGTTGCCCAGTGAAACGATTTGGCAGAGGCGCGTAAGCGAGCGAGTGCTGCGTAGCGTAAACTGTGCCGAAGGACTTGTCCATGGACGACTGATGCCGCGAGCGTATGGACGTGGAGGAGCGGTTCACAGGCAGATTCCTAGAAGGTTTCAGACACAGTAGTGAAGCGGCCGAGAGAGTAGCGCCGCTAAGTTCGGTAAGTCAATTGCTTTTTGTCTAAATCTTGATTATACGAGTAAGTTTTTAACTGTATATTCACACAAAATTGAATTAACAAGTTGTTAACAGAGAGATTGTCCAATATAAGAGTTTTCTGCAGGTTATCCACATTATCCACATTATCCACAGGTGGTTGTGACTAACTTTAGGGACTCATGGCTAGAGACGAAGATTTAACAAATAAAACTCCAATATTCGACCAAAAACTTATGCACAAGGATATTTTTAACCTATAGAGTTGAATATTTTTGTCCACAACCCTATTGAATAAAGTTTCATATATGTGTATAATCATGAACGTAGTTTAGTT
This sequence comes from Bacillota bacterium, assembly GCA_021849995.1. GTDB lineage: Bacteria > Bacillota > Desulfitobacteriia > Desulfitobacteriales > Desulfitobacteriaceae > JAJZSC01. The sequence goes on from JAJZSC010000062.1 coordinate 3,476, forward strand.
TTTAGAGTTTGGTCCATAAAGTAGAAAGAAATCCTATCGAAAAAAGTATTGTAAAAAGAGAAAGGGGAAATAACTATGAGAAAAAAGGTATTTACATTTGCTACAGCTTTAGTTCTCATAACTAGTATCGTCTTAACTGGCTGCGGAGGAACAAAAACTAGTGCTCCTGCAAACACTGCTTCGAATGCGCCAGCACCTGCAGCTGAAAAGGTACTTAAAGTTGGATCTGACATTGCTTATGCTCCTTTTGAGTTTATGGACACTAAACAGCAGCCAACAGGGTTTGATATCGATTTAATGACCGCTATTGGTGAGGATCTTGGATATAAGGTTAAATTTGAAACAGCAGCCTTTGACGGGCTAATTCCAGCTTTAGGCAGCGGCAAATATGACATGGTAATCTCAGCAATGACAATCACGGAGAAACGTGCCCAAAGTGTTCTTTTCAGTGACAAATACTTCGAAGCTACTCAGTTTATTGCTGTCAAAAAAGGTTCAACTATTAAGTCTGAAGCTGATCTGAAGGGCAAGAAAGTAGGAGTACAGGTTGCCACTACAGGTCAAGAAGTAGTTGAGAAGCTGGGTATTACTCCTAAAAAATATGATACCACTCCTGATGCACTTAACGACTTAATTAATGGTGGAGTAGAAGCAGTTGTAGCTGATTCACCTGTCGTTCTCTGGTTCATTAAGCAAAATCCTGACAAGGCTATTGAAGCTGTGAAAGGCAACTTCGAGAAGGAATACTACGGTATCGCCTTTAAGAAGGATGATAAAGCGACTGCCGATAAAGTAAACGCCACTCTCAAGAAGTTTATGTCTAATGGAAAATACAACGATATCTATAAGAAATGGTTTAATGTTGACGCTCCTAAGTTCTAATCAGCTTACCGTAATCATAAAGCAAGCTAATTTAAAAAATTTATCATGTGCAAGAGCGCTCCTTTCTGGAGCGCTCTTGCACATTTCAAAAAGCGAGCAAACTTTAATTGACTATTCAGACTGAAACTCGGATTCGATAGTCTGTATGCACAACAAGAAGTGCCTTTAACCCTGCGAATTTTCACTTAGTAAGTGTTAGGTTTGTTTTTGGGTCAGTGAGGTGTTGATAGACTATGGATGTTTTTGTCAAACAAGGGGACGTAGAGGAGCTGTTTGTTATGCAAAAGCATACCGTCCAGTTGATTGGCTTTTTCCCGGAGATGTTGAAGGGGCCCATCTATCCGAACGAACTGTACAAAGAGTATTCGAAACCGCCTGTAATGCAGCCGGAATCAAGAAACATGTTTCTGTGCACGCGCTTAGGCATTCTTTCGCCACCCATTTGTTAGAAAGTGGAACAGATTTAAGATATATTCAAGAACTCCTTGGGCATGTTAATACAAAAACTACTGAAACATCTACACACATGTATCTGAAAAGGATATCCGCCGCATCCGAAGCCCTCTTGACTGGATTGTACAGAAAGATAATGATAATGATTGAGAGGGCAGCTAAAGGAAATATTCCCGACACCAAAGTCGTAAATACAGCTAAATAATAAAGTATTTATGACATATGTCGGGAAAAAGACGTTAGGCGAAATGTCCATTCCGGAGCGGGTCTATTCCGTCTCGTTGATACTCTGCATGGTAGTTTCCCTTGTTTTGATTGGGACCCTCAAAAAAGAAATAGACCCCGAGACAAGAGGTCCAGCGATTATTTTGAATCCGTTCTATTTCAGCTACTAAAAAGTTAAAATCCAATTCTGGCATTCTTCCTATGAAATCATCTCTTTTGACTAACTTACTTAAGTCTTCTTTCATTAAACGAATTAGCTTAGAGCCCTGCGCCCAAGAAGGCTTTAATAATCCAGCTTTACGCCAATTGAGAATTGGAATTTTGAATTGGTCATAATATTTCGGAGGATCATGTGGTGGCACTGACTTTGTTGTAACCAAAATCAATAAGGCCCCATCCTCTTCACTAACTATAATGGCAGGTCTGACCTTTGATTCTTCAGTAGAATACTCATATCCAACTTCGATCCAGTAGATCTCACCCAAACTAAAGTCATACATTGTCGATTACATTATTCTCCTTCAACAATGTAACGATGATCTTTATTGTTCTTGTCAAATAACAACTTTCCATCTTTAATGGCAATAGGTTGTACAGTGGCCTTTTCTAACTTTTTAGGGGTTAGGGATAATTTCTTATAGCCTTGTTCTTTTGCAACGGCACTCAAATTTTCCCCCTCCTTATTTTCAAAATGATTCTCTTCATTGTCCATCATATCACCTTCTAAACATTCATTCAATAAGTAGTATGCCCATGATTTGCCACTTAGAAGATGTTAAATGGAATCATATGGTATAATTTCCAGAGAAATGGTTTAGTATGCTTAACAGCTGGACACTCCGCCTAACACAGTGTTCCCGCAACTAGAGGAAGATGCATGTGGTTAGGACGCTGCGGGAACACAAAAACGTTATACGAATGCAAAAATGTTTTGGAAGAAGATGTAAATAAGTGGTTACTAGAGCATAATATATGGTATAATAAGAAGTAAGGAAAGTAAGGAATGGAGTGATTGTAATGGAGCTTGCTAGAATAACATCGAAAGGACAAATTACAATACCAATAGGAATAAGGAAGAAACTCAATTTAAAAGAAGGGGATAAAGTCATCTTCATTGAAGAAGGCGATAAGATAGTTTTTGCTAATTCCTCTATGATTGCATTGAAAGAAATACAAGAAGGAATGCAAGGGGTAGCCGAAAAGCAAGGTATTTATTCTGAAGATGATGTAAATAACTTAATTAAAGATATAAGAAAAGAGATTTGGGAGAAGAAATATGAGAATAATGATTGATACCAACGTGATTATTTCAGCTATTCTTTTCCCGAAATCTCAGCTTACTAAAGTAATTCAAAGAGTAACAGAGGATCACACCCTTGTACTCTGTTCACATATCATTGAAGAACTTCATCAAATATTTAAGAAAAAATTTAAAGAAAAAAGCCATTTACTTGATAAGTTTTTGAGTAAGCTTTCATTTGAGCTAGTATACACACCAGCTGATATTAATTCTGCAAACTACCCTGACATAAGGGATAAAGGGGATCTGCCGATTATAGTATCAGCTTTATTATCGGACGTAGATATTTTAATTACAGGGGACAAAGACTTTTTTGAAGTAGAAATTGATAAACCGGAAGTTATTTCACCTAGAGAATATTTAGAAAGATATTAATTTAGTCGGTCTTTGGGGTGCATGGTACTTCGTACAACAGCGTATTCCCAAAATCTGAGAGAATATGAAAGTAGTAACCAGACTTCGTGAATGCCCAGAACGTTAGACGAAAGCCCTAGGTCAATAATTTGTTGACAAAACTTTTCTTATAGGGTAACAATCAGGTATAATATGGTAAGGAGGTGTAACGACATGCCTGCAATTCTTGAGGTTAAAATTAAACGGCAGCAGATATTAGATCTTGCTACCCGCTATAATGTGAAGAATATTAAAGTGTTTGGTTCCGTTGCTAAGGGAGAAGACGGGTCTAATAGTGATATTGACTTTTTGGTTGACTGCAAAGAGGATTGTTCTTTGTTCGATTTAATCGCCCTAAAAGACGATCTACAACAGATATTGCACAGAAAAATCGACCTCGTTACACCAGATTCTATTCATTGGACAATTCGAAATAGTGTCATAGGGGAGGCTCAGGACATTTGAAGGATGATAGAGTTTACCTAATCAATATCCTTGAATGTATTGATAAAATCCAGTCCTATACTCGTGTTGGCAAAGACGACTTCATGAAATCATCTCTTATTCAGGATGCCGTCATTAGGAATTTAGAAATAATCGGTGAAGCTACAAAAAAGGTTTCGGACATACTGCGAAATGACTACAAGGATATCCCCTGGCGTAAAATGGCTGGACTTCGGGATATCTTAATCCATGATTACATGGGCGTAGACCTGAAAACAGTGTGGAACGTAGTTGAAAAAGAGTTACCACTGTTGGAGAAAATGATAAAACTAATAGTTGAATAAGAGCACTGATGCTGGAAACAGGGTCAGTGCTCGCTTTTCTTTGCCGGGTCATCGTCTAATGGCATTCACGAAACTAGCCAAGATGAAGGTAGTATGACGCTTCGTGAATGCCCAGAACGTTATCGGACATTGGCCTATTTCAGCAGATAGCGATATCTTTCTGGTTCTAAGCGGATTTCTTGAGCCAAAGATTGGTATTCTGGGGCTAAAACTATAGAACGAATACGTTGTCCATCGCTATCCCGTGGCATAATAAAACCGCTGTCAATCCATTTTTTAACCTTGTCTCTAATTGTTCTATCAGAGAGATTTAACCAATTTCGTAAATCAGAAGTACTTGCCCAGCTATATTGAAAAGCAAGTTTTGTAAACACTATTCTTTGGTTAGGATCTAAAATTCGAATAAGTTCTGGTTCAACTGTGGTATATTCCTTACTTTTTTCTTCAACTAGTTTAGCTGCTTCGACAAAGACTTCTGATAAACCTGAAATGAAAAACTCAAGCCACTGAGTGATATCACAATCGTTTCTACCGTAATAATAGTTATGTTGTAGGCCCATTTGTAAGTTTTTGTAATACTCTTTCAGGTTTCGATCATAGAAAGATTCTAGGACAAATAGCCCTTTCAAACCAAAACCACCAAGCCTTAGTATATAAGTAGCAATCATTCTTGCAGTTCTTCCGTTTCCATCCATGTAAGGATGTATCGTTAAGAATTGCCACATTACAACGCCTGCTTTAATGGGTGCTGGAATTACTTGAGTGTTAGGCGAATTTACCCAAGCCACAAGATCTTCCATAAGTATTGGAATATCTTGTGGTTCTGGAGGAAGATACCAATTTGGTTGATTACGTTTACCAACCTGGTTTTGTTCAGTTCTGTATTCACTTTGCCGAGGCCTGCGACCATGGTTGATTACTCTGATTATTGCATGGAGCTTTCTAATGAATCCTTCAGTTATTGGCAATTGTCTTTCTTCGCACTCATCTAAATAATCAATAGCTTTCATCAAATTGTAAACTTCTTGTTGTTCTCCTGATGTATTCTGAAGATAAAGGGCTTCTCGTTTAGCTTGCTCATCTAGGGTATTACCCTCAAGTTTAGTGGATAAAATAACAGTTTCTTCTCGAGATTCCTTTCTTAATGTGTCAAGAATAGAAGAAGGTAGTGGTAAATTTTCAACAAGAATACTTGCTTTTTGAATTTTCATTAGATTTTGAGCCATTGTATTAGTAATCGTAAAACGCGGATTGTACATTTTTCATTACCTCCCCATATATAATATAATTATATCATTGCCGCTATATTGCCGCAATGTTCATTTGAGTAATTCTTTGGGGAGGCCAACGTAAGATAACACTGAATTCCCAAAACTTTGTAAATATGCATGTGGAAAGACGCTTCGGGAATTCAGGGAACGTTATGAGAAATGGTCATAGCGGAGTAACTATATGTGGTCTAAGTTTTACTTCTAGTAAAGTCTCAATGTTACATATTTCTCCATTTAATTGAAAATCATGGAATGCAAATTGATATAACAACACGTAATTCTGAGAGAATACCTGATATATCAGTTATACCAAGAAATCCTACAACTGGGGTTAATAAGCTTTTAAATCCTTCAAAAAATACTCGTTTTTTAAATAAATATGAGCTAAAATGTATAATGTCCACATTACGGGAGAACTTGCTATTTGGATAGATATTTTACGCTAGGAGGATGTAAATGGGTCCTATTCATTGGGGATTAGCAGTTGAAGCCTTACCGGTTTTATTAAAGGGTGCAGTACTTACTCTTGAATTGACTGCTGGGGCTGTAGCTATAGGAATTGTTATCGGTTTATTTATGGCTTTAGCACGATTGTCCCATAACAAACTAGTACGATCTTTTGCTGTAGCTTATATAGATTTCTTCCGGGGTACGCCGTTATTGGCTCAGATTTTCATAGTCTATTATGCTATGCCGCAAATATTAGGGTTTAAAACACCTGATAATTATCAGGTTATAGCTGCAATAGCAGCCATGGGTTTAAATTCAGGAGCCTATATTGCGGAAATTTTTAGGGCTGGAATTCAATCTATTGATCGTGGGCAGACAGAAGCAGCACGTTCTTTGGGCATGACACAGGCACAGGCTATGCGCTATGTCATATTGCCGCAGGCTTTTAAAAGAGTAGTCCCTCCGTTGGGAAACGAATTTATCGCCATGTTAAAAGATTCATCGTTAGTTGCTGTTATTGCCTTGGAGGACTTACTTTATTCAGGGAAAATTATTGTAGGTAGGACCTATCAACCTGTTCCCATTTATATCATGGTAGCACTAATCTACCTGGCGATGACTCTTGTTCTTTCACGACTTGTCGATTATACCGAGAGGAGGCTTGGCAAGAGTGATTTACGTTAAGAATTTGCATAAGTATTTTGGTAAATTAGAAGTGCTCAAAGGGATTGACTGCCATATCCAAGAAAAAGAGGTAGTCGTAGTAATTGGTCCAAGTGGCTCAGGCAAGAGCACCTTTTTGCGTTGTCTAAATAAGCTTGAAGACCTTACTAGCGGAGAAATAACAATCGATGGGATTCCTCTTAACTCAGATGCTAATGTTAATGCAATCAGGCGTGAAGTTGGCATGGTGTTTCAAAGGTTTAACCTTTTTCCCCATATGACCGCATTGGAGAATATAGTTTTAGCCCCTGAAGTAGTTCGCAAGACGGACAAGAAGGAAGCTAAGCAAATAGGCTTGGAACTTTTGCGTAAAGTAGGTCTTTCAGATAAAGCGAATGAATATCCTGACAGGCTCTCAGGTGGTCAGCAACAGCGGGTGGCCATCGCCAGAGCTTTAGCAATGAAGCCGAAGGTAATGTTATTCGACGAACCCACCTCAGCCTTAGACCCCGAAATGGTTGGAGAGGTTTTAGGGGTTATGAAGGATTTGGCCAAAGAAGGAATGACCATGGTTGTGGTAACTCACGAGATGGGATTCGCCCGGGAAGTTGGAGATAGAGTTATCTTTATGGATGAAGGAGTAATTGTAGAAGAAGCAAGACCTGAAGAATTATTTTTAAATCCGCAGAACTCTAGGACTCGGGCTTTCTTAAGCAAGATTTTGTAGACGTTTTGAGATCAGAGGTCTTAATTATTTATCCTTTGACATCCATCAATAGCGCAGCCGTCTTTTTTGAGGATAGACCCA
>JAJZSC010000063.1:0-4164 GCA_021849995.1 Bacillota bacterium
GTAAAGTTTACTCGGTCTCATCAGCACTACTTATCACAGAAGTTCTTACCAAACCACTTAAAGATGGTAACAAAGGGTTAGCCGATCGATATTTAGCCTTTATCAGTACCTTTCCTAACCTTGGGCTACGAGAAATCGACCAAAATATTGCACTTCAAGCAGCCAAACTTAGAGCCCGTTATGGATTTAAAACCCCAGACGCACTGTTTCTCGCCACAGCTTTAGAAGAAAAAGCGGAGGCGTTCATTACAAATGATGTTCGACTACAAGGGATCGAAAATATAGAAATAGTACTATTAAATGATTTTGTTGAGTAGTCGAGGGAAGATAACATCTTCCTTTTTTTGTTTCCTTCCGAGTCCGATAATGTGCGATACGTGAAGAAAGAGCCCCTCATTCAGGCAAGTTTCGAAACCCTAGTTTTCACAAGCTAAACAATAAGTTGATAAGTTGGTGTCAGGGGGCCCGGCACGAGTCACCGGGTTCGTTCATGCTTTCAGCCGTTTAACTTCTTCTTCCGTCATACCTGTTGCTTTAGCTACCGTTGGGATCTCCATGCCCAAGTCCAAAAGATTCTTCGCTACTTCTGCCTTCCCTTCAGCCCTTCCTTCTGCCTTCCCTTCTGCCTTCCCTTTATTCTCCGCGGTCTCTATTCTCGTTAGCTGGTCACGAAGCTCGGCTTCTCTGGCATCGTACAGCATTCTTGCCTTTTCATCCTTACTGATAATCTGCAATAAATCATAGGCCTTTTTGATGTCCTTATTCTTTTCGGCTAACATCTCAATCACTCCTTTTGATTTTGCATCTAGGAATTCCATCCATTCAACGATGGGATCATTCTCATCTCTTTGAATATCCAAATCTGCTAGCTTTACAATTTCTAAAAAATGGACCTCTAATATGTCAGTCAACCTGTATCCGGTTTCGTCCTCTGTCAAATGATAGCTGGAGTACAACTTTTGAAGTGGGGTACATAAACATAACGGCCCTATAGCTCCATTATACAACAAAGCAAATATTCGTTCCATAAAAAGGAATAGTTGTTGTTTTATTATATATGTCTCGGTTACCAAGAGGTTCAGAGTTTTGACGAATGTAACTCAATTACTCTATGTTACACATAAAAATATGAAAGGCAAAGAGGCCTATGATTGCAACATCACATGCCCCTTTGCTTTTGAAACTGCTGTCATCACCGATTTGCTCTATTGCTTTTGCCATTTCATGTTGAAGATAACATCTCCCATTTTTTTGATTCATTCCGAGTCCAATAACGAGCAATACGTGAAGAAAGAGCCCCTCATTCAGGCCAGTTCCCCCATGAGAATACTGCCTATCAGACAATATAGAAGAGAGTCTTTATCAGAAGGCTCTCTTCTATATTGTCTTCAGAATAAAAATGTTATTTTAAACCACTTTAAGCCAGAAGAAATGAGTTACTGACACATTAAGTAACCGGCAGATTATGCTTTTGGCATTCAATTTGATGCCATTTAGAACTACTAGGAATTACATTAACTGTGCTATTCTTTGGACTAGTAGTAGTCACCGGCAAGATTAAGTGGAGATAAGGTGGTATCAATAATCGAATAATTTGTATGGAATGTAGGGCAAGATCTTAGAACAAATACATAGAATCCATTTTTAACAAAAGGGAGTTGATTTGATATGAATTGGTTTAGAAACCGGACAATCAGAACGAAAGTTCTATCACTAGTCACCCTCATGACCTTATTTATAGGTAGTGTGGGGTTTATAGGTTATTACTTCAATGCTAAGGCAAATGTTAATATAGACAACATGTATAATCATGACTTAATGGCAATCAATTATCTGAATGATGCCAGAAATCAGTCAAGAGCAGGCGAAGCAGCAATGTTTCATTTTTTGATGGCAACTGATAAAGCAACACAAGAGTCAGAGCAAGAGAAAGTGACTTCTCGACTGGAAGCTTTAGACGAACTACTAAGCGAATACCTGAATCTTCCTCATGGAGCCTATGAAAAAGATAGGATTCCCAAATTACAACAAGACTTAACCTCTTATGAGACGGAAATAATAAAAGTTATCGAAATGGAACTTCAAGGAGACCCAATAGGCGCTTATGAATATTTCATAAATACGGCGTATCCTCATTTTGATTCCTTTAGCATCTTATTGAAAGAGCTGGCATTATTCAATGTGGAACAAGCTTCTACGATACATTCTCAAAATACTCTTGACTATGCCAAGTCCATAAAACTTCTCGTTTCCATCTCTATTGCAGCGGCCCTGCTCTGTCTACTGCTAGGGTTTGGAGTGGCCACTCTTATCTCCAATTCTATTAAGAAGGTTCTGAAGAGCGTCGAACGAGTCGCAGCAGGAGATTTATCAATTGAAGATGTTAGTGTCCTAGGAAACGACGAATCCGGTCAGTTAGCTATTAGTTTCAATGTGATGAAGAACAATTTGCACGGACTGGTTACTCAAGTCTCTCAGTCCTCGGAGCAAGTCGCAGCTTCCTCAGAAGAGTTAACTGCCATAGCCGAGCAAAATACTCAAGCTTCAACTCAGATAGCGGCTTCAATAGAACTAGTAGCCCAAGGGACAGAAAAACAAGCAGGTGCTGTAAACGAAACATCGTCTGCAGTCGAAGAAATCTCTGCCAGTACAGAGGAAGTCGCTGCCAGCTCCAGTGAAATAACTCATTCGATGGTCGATACATTGACAACGACTCAAGCCGGTCAAAAAGCCTTAGACCGAGTGTCTGAACAAATGAACAGTATTAGCGCAGGAACTGACCGGGTACAACATACTATAACAGAGCTATCAACGAATTCCGAAAAAATCGGAAATATCATAGGAGTCATTACTGGGATTGCTGATCAAACCAATTTATTGGCTCTAAATGCAGCCATTGAAGCAGCTAGGGCAGGAGAGCAAGGTCGTGGGTTTGCCGTTGTCGCTGAAGAAGTCAGAAAACTGGCCGAACAATCACGGGAAGCCACAAAACAAATTGAAACTCTCATCAATCAAAACAAGAGTGATATTGGAACAGCGGTCATTGCTATGGCAGATAGCGTAGAAGGGGTAAAAATGGGTATGGATGTTGTCAACGTGGCGGGACAATCCTTTAGCGAAATTGCTAAACTTGTTGAAAGTGTCTCTGCTCAAATGGAACAGATAGCTGCAACCATACAACAAATAGCAGGTGGAAATGAAAAGATAGTCTCGTCAGTTCGCGAGGTTGATATAATTAGTAAGGAGACAGCAGCTCAAGCTCAAACAGTCTCAGCTGGGGTCGAAGAACAAACAGCTTCAATGGAACAAGTGTCTTCGTCAGCCCAGAGTCTATCCACTATGGCATTTGAACTTCAAACAATTATCAGCAAATTTAATATCTAAATCATTTCAGACCTTCTTTTAATTCAACCTAGGCAGCGGGGTATTGATCCCGATGCCTAGGTTGAATTATCATTCTTTCTTCTCAGGCTGTTCTGAATTTCCGGATGACTTCAGCAGAATAAATTCTCGACCCTTGCTATCAATATACATTTCCTCTGTCTGACGCTGTACCTGCTGGATTTCTTCAATTAGATCCGTCATTTTGTTGAATAAAATTTTATAGTCGACTAAGTCGGCGGGATTGCTCCCGCTTTCTCGTCTAAGAACCGTACATGAGCGTTTCCACTCATACGGCTCAAGCATTTCATCACTCTTTCGAGCAGCTTTCAAGATATAAGATTTGGCAGTGCTTATGGACATAAGCCATATTCGAAATTGTTTCTTTGGCTGGTTGAGATTTGGAAGTTTTAAAGAAAATTTCTCTTTCATCTCTAATGTCCATTGGCATTCCACAGTGGTAACAGCTGCCTTTCTGATTTTTCCATATTAGCTTAAATCGTCCAGACAATCTTCTCATGCCGTTTTTAAACTTTCGGTCAATAAAATACTGTCTGTCGATGTATGGATTCATGTCCAATCGTACCTGCGTATGGCGGACAATGTGCGTATCGGATGCCGTTACAAGTTCTGCCGCATCTGTACAAAACACCCAGTTGCGGGTGCCTCTACTATGCCAGTATCTCCTGACAATCCACCGTTGCCCTTTGTTAGGATGTCTTCGTTTCGCCCATCGCCACAAAAGCTCAAACAATATATGGTCGATATGATGAAAGGCTTTAC
>JAJZSC010000063.1:4174-10598 GCA_021849995.1 Bacillota bacterium
TACTGGCAACAACCGATTGATGGTAATTTGTCCAGCCACGGATTTGTGCATTCAGTTTTAGGATAAGTAGGTCTTGTTTCCATGCTTTTCCACGCTTCAGGATGGTTTCCGACAAACTTGCTACCATCGATTTTATTGCTTTTTTGGATGGCTTGATGATAAGTTTTCCTTTGTATTTACGAAATGTCCAACCCAGCATATCAAATCCATCATCAATGTGTGTAATGAGTGTCTTCTCTTCCGAGAGCTCCAAACCTCTGGCTACAAGGAAATCTGCAATCATTTCTTTTGCTTCCATTGCGATTTCCTTTGTTGCCGCTGTGACGATAAAGTCGTCAGCGTAGCGAACCATATTGACCTTATGGGCATTTTGAACTTGGTTAGTCACTTTACCCTTGTGGTTTTGGTGGAACCTATCGTAAAGAAGTTTTTGCATTCCATCAAGTGCCATGTTCGCCAATATGGTAGAAATGATGCCGCCCTGTGGCGTTCCGTCCTCTGTTGGAAATAGCTCCCGCTCAAACACAAACCCTGATTTTAGGAATTGTTTTAGGATAGATTGGTCCATCGGGATGTTTTGAATTAACCATTCATGACTGATATTATCAAAACAGCCCTTGATGTCTCCCTCCAACACCCATTTAGGACCGTAGTCTCGTCCGAGGTCTGCGAAAATTCGTTCACAAGCGTCATGGCAGCTACGGCCTTTTCGGAATCCGAACGACCGGATATCTCCCATGACTTCTGCAACTGGGTCAAGTGCCAGCGCATACAACGCTTGCATTGCTCGGTCATACATGGTGGGGATACCCAGCGGACGTTTGGCCTTTTTGCCTTTTTTCTCGATATAGACCCGTCGAAGGGGCTTTGACTTGTAGCCTTTGTCGGTAAGTGATAAAGCCGCCCTCATTTTAGAAGCTGGAGTAAGCCATAGCTCTTTATCAACACCCGAGGTTTTTTTCCCTTTGTTTGTGGTCACTTTCCTGACTGCTAGCAGCTTTGCATAATACGAATGGGTTAATAGATATTGCAGCCGTTTCACTGTATTCCATTTCTTATTCCCCGTAGCTTTGGCAATCCTGGTTTGCAGCCTATTAACTTCGGTCTCGGCCCAATGCCAGTCAATGGATTTCCACAGACTGGTTAGTATTTCCGTGTTTGGCAATTTCTCGGGAGTCAATGCTCCCGTCGTTGAAGTATTGCCATTCATAGGTTTGCCCTCATTTCTTGCCATGAAATACCATAGGATAAGTCTGCGCCCTTTCGGGCCAGGGCAAAGTTTGAACCCCTATCCGCCCCATTACAGGGCGACCTTCGCTTTCTATCCCACTCCTTTACCCTCTATGCCATTTCTTCGCCTTGCGGTGTCGATACCTTGAGATCAAGGAGCACATAGGGCTTACCAAGTTCTACTCAGTAAATAATTGTGAATGCCTTAGGAGCTATCTTTGAGCCGGAGGTGTTATGCCCATTTGCGCCAAGCTTCAATGAGTTCCCAGCGCCTAACCTCGCACCCTTTTGGTCCAAGTGTTTCAGCCTGATTTCACTTGTTCTATCTAACGACCCTTGCAATAGTTCACATTACATTCTCCATAGCATCCTTATCCTAGCAGTACGTCCGACTAAGGCTGTCAGAGTTCCCACATTGTCCCGCAAGCTGCCTACCTATAAACGCTAAAATAAAAGTGAGCCAAAAATAAGAGTAACGCCAGGAAAAAAGTGAGCCACTTCTTATAAAAAACCTGTATAGTTCAGATCAGTAAGAAGCTGACGTACAGGGGTGAAAGGGTGTCAATAGAAGTGGATGTTTATAAAAAGATACGCTATCTACATGAGCATGAAGGCAAGTCACAGAGGGATATAGCAAAATTGCTTGGGATATCTCGCAATACGGTTAAGAAATACTGTGAGGGATCACTGGTCCCATGGGAACGGCAAGGAATAAGTGGTCGTCAGAGGTATGTGGTAACCGATGAGGTGATGGAATTCATTAAAACTTGCCTAGCCACTGATGAGGCCGAGAATATTAAAAAACAAAAGCATACCGCAAAGCGGATATATGACCGTCTTGTAGATGAAGCAGACTTTATGGGTGGTGAATCGACCATTCGTGAAATTGTTGCCAACCTTAAAGACAAACAAGCAAAGGTATTTGTTCCATTATCTTATGATCCTGGTGAAGCGATCCAGATTGACTGGGGCGAGGCAACCGCCTACATCAGCGGTAAAAAAGTGAAGCTAAACCTGTTTTGTATGCGGGAGTGTTATAGCGCAGATATGTTCTGTAAAGCATTCTATCGCCAGAACGAAGAAAGTTTTCTCGAAGCCCAGATTACCGGATTCGACTATTTCGAGGGTGCTCCAAAACGAATGATATTCGATAACGCCAAAGTTGCGGTAAAGGAGGGTTTTGGCATTCACGCCAAAGTTCAAGATAGATACCAGGCGTTGGCCGCACACTATGCCTTTCAATGCGACTTCTGCAACATAGCAGCAGGGCATGAAAAAGGCCTGGTTGAGGGACTTGTTGGCTGGGTAAGGCGCAATATTTTGGTGCCCATACCCAGAGTGGAAACCCTTGACGAGCTAAACGCAGAGATACTGCGTAGATGCTTAAAATACCGTGGCCATAAGATAACTGGCCGTGATCAAACTGTCGGTGAGATGGCGCTGACTACAAGAGTGAGGCTGACAATGCTTCCACGCTACAGATTCGACCCAAGCAAGAGTATAACGCAAAGAGTGAGTGATTTCTCGACGGTAAGGTTTGATTACAACCACTATTCCGTGCCGGTTAAGTATGCCGACAAAGAAATTAGCGTCAAAGGATATGGCAACGAGGTAGTGATGATATACCGAAATACTGAGATTGCTAGGTATCCCCGCTGTTACGAAAGAGGACAAACCAAATACCGGCTAGAGCACTACATTGACCTAATTGAAAAACGACCCCGCAGTGTTTTCAACGCCAAACCAGTGAAAAGCAACCTATCCACACAACTGCTGGAGGCCGGTAGACGACTGTCTGGCCCACGGGAAATGGTCAAGCTATTGAGACTTTGTGTTGACTATGGAGAGAACAAGGTTCTGACGGCTATAGGCTCCCTTAATAATCCTGAACTATCGGTCGAGCTGATTCGAGCCGTTCTAACACCGGTCGATACACCGGAAAGGCTACCTTCAAAACTAGATATTAAAGTGCTAACGCCTCAGATTGACAAGTATAATGCCCTTATGAACAGGGGCGCTGCGGTATGAGTGGGACACATACCAACGAAATCAACCCCACTAAAGAGACCATCAAGCTTTATGCAAAGCAACTCAGAACACCAGCATTTGTGGGCTATGAAAACGTTGTCCGGCAGCTCTCCCCCGGTGATGGATATGACAAATTCCTTTGTGAGACTATGAAACTAGAGGTGTCGCAGAGGCAGATTGCTGGGCAGAGGCGCAGGATTAAAAAGGCCGGCTTCCCTGTTATGAAGACTCTTGATGAATTTAAGTTTGAAAGACTTGAACATATATCGGACTCCTACATATGGGAGCTTGCCTCTTGCGACTACATTAAAAACCGACAAAACATCGTCATGATCGGCACACCCGGCGCTGGAAAGACTCACCTGTCCATAGGCCTTGGTATGAAAGCCTGTTACGCAGGATTCAATGTGAAATTCTATTCGGCGATTAACCTGGCCAACGAAGTTGCGGAGGCCATCCAGTTCCACCGCTTGTCAAAACTTGAAAAAAGCCTAGCCAAGATTGAACTGCTGATCATCGATGAACTCAGTTATCTCACCTTTAACCGTCATCAATCTGAGATGTTGTTTCAGGTGATCTCGGAACGTTCCGAAAGGGGGAGTATTATATTAACCACGAATCTAGAATTCTCACGTTGGACGGAATTGTTTGAAAACGAAATCATGGTTGCAGCCTTAATTGACAGAGTAACGTTCCGATCGCACGTATTGAATATGAATGTGAAGGATTCCTATCGATTAGAACAGACACTAGCAAAAGCAACTTAAGTGATGGAACCTTGCCGTGCGCGCCTGTAAAATCTCCATTCGGGCTACGCCCTCCTTCCGATTTTACAGGCGCATATCTATACCAATAAGTGGCTCAATATTCTTCCAGCGTTTTCACCAACATGGCTCACTATTTTACTGGCGTTAGTGGATCAACTTTTTTCTGGCGAGTGGCTCACTATTTTCTTGACATTCGCAGCCTACCCCAGCGTTACCACTGACGCAGGTTGCAGTAGGATTACCCCAAATGGATAGGGTAGCTGCTGTTCAGCAATTTACTGTGTAGCTTCTTGTCGCACCATATGTTGATAATCTACCATTACCTTCCATCACCATCCGAAATCATTTTAGCGATATTTTCGCTAAAAGTCAATAGCGAATAATTCGCTAAACTATAATTATATCTTGAGGTGATTCTATATGTATGAAAGAATACGACACTTGAGAGAAGACAAAGACCTGACGCAGACACAGGTCGCAGCCCATCTCAATTGCAGCCAGAGAATATACAGTAATTACGAACGAGGCGAGGTTGATTTACCCACCGGAATTTTGATCAAACTGGCAGAATTACATAATACAAGTACAGACTATCTTTTAAATAGAACAAATAGGATAAAGCCCTATCCGAAAGTCTGATTCCTCTAACCAATTAATTTAACGCCATATGAGCGAGCGTAAAACCGACTGTGCATTCAACTCGCTACCTTCAACTACGCCTAGGAATGCCGTACACAATCCCCCAACCGCCGCCGAAGTCGAATCCGTTATGAATTAAATCATCTACAAGAGTATTTTTCTCACTAGATCACCTGTAATTAATTAAAATAACATTTTTATTCTGAAGACAATATAAAAGGGAGCCTTCTTCAAAAAGGCTCTCTTCTATATTGTCTGATAGGCAGTTCCTCCCTCAATCTGACGACTTCTAAACACCCATTGGATATTTCGGTGTGGCAGAGCCACCCTGTCGCTGGTTGAGCCACTAGCTGAATATTTATTATGGTCGATTGTTCAGGAGTGTTCGGTATTTCTTTAATTCGCGAATATTAAAGTCAGAGTAAACCCTTAACAATGTATGAGCTATTATTCATGACATTTCCACTCGCCTTTTTAATGCATCTTCTTTGCTTCTCCTATAAGTTTTATTCCTAAATCAAATGCTTTTTGACAGTCAATCGGAAATTGCTTTTCTCTTACCTCTGCCTTGTGCTTTTCGTCGAACAATGAAACGTCATATTTGGAATAGTCATTAAATTGATAGGTGTCCATAGAAAACATTGTTTCACAATATCCAAACAATCTACTTAAAGCACGTTCATTACATGACAATATCTTTGGATATTCAGCGTGTTTCATTTGACTTTCATTAGCATTCATCGTATAGATAAATCCTACAGGGATAACCTTGTTTAATAGTCTACGCCTCCTCCCAGTATTAGTATCAATTGCATAAGTATCAATCGGGAACATAAGTCGTTCCATAAATGAGCGCATCTCTCCAGTTACAAAGTCATAGTATATCGGAGAACCAAGAAGAATTACATCTGCAGCGATTGCTTTTTCAAGCAACGGTGAAAGGTCATCACGATATGCACACTTGCCACAGCTTTTTCCATCCTTTAATTTACAGGCAAAACAGCTCACGCATCCTTTATAGTTTAAGTCATAAAGATTTACCATCTCTGTTTCGACTCCGATTGAAGCTGCACCGTGCAAAGCGTAGTCCAACAGAGTCGCAGTAGTTTTATTTTTCCTCGGGCTTCCGTTAATTGCTAATATTTTCATCATTATGTCCTCCTAAAATATTGTTTATTATGCTATAATCATAAATAGATAGGCATTAAATTACAAGTACGCAGTATTTTCTGCCTTAGTATATAATTTATACCATGGAGGAAATAAAAATGAGCAATAAAGAGGTTTCTCAACCGAATCAAAAAACATATGAAGCAAAGTGTCCCATTATATATGCATTAGATATTATCGGACAGAAATGGAAGATTCCAATTATGTGGCATTTATCAGAACAAGAATCTATACGGTATAATGAATTAAAACGAAGTGTCACTGGTATTACGAATATGATGCTCACAAAATCTCTACAAGAACTGGAAGCACATCAACTAATCAACAGAGTACAATATAATACGATACCCCCAAAGGTTGAGTATTCTTTGACAGAACGAGGGAAATCATTATTGCCAGCGTTAAATGTACTTCATTTATGGGGAGAAGAACAAATTTTGATTGACCAGTAGGCTCAACAATAAACGAGCTGCACGCTTTTTCGCTTGCAATCTTTAAGTAATTTATCTTTAATTGCCATGTGGTATTGTCGTTACCGTATCTTTATCAATACTGACGATGCGTTTATTGGATATAGCCACTCGGTGAGT
>JAJZSC010000064.1 GCA_021849995.1 Bacillota bacterium
CCGATCTCCGACAATGACTCACTTTCTTGCTGTGCAAGAGAAGCCATAATTGTCATGAGAACTTCACCTTTGGCATCGAGCGTATTGATATTTTCTTTCTCGAAGTAAACGCCAATGTTCTTATTCTTAAGGGCTCTAGTGTAATTCAGGCAATCGACCGTATTCCTTGCAAATCGGCTAATGGATTTGGTAATAACCATATCTATTTTGCCGTCGTTGCAGTCGTTAATCATGCGCTGGAACTCATCACGCTTCTTCGTATTCATTCCAGAAATGCCGTCATCAGCATATATTCCGGCTAGCACCCAATCCGGGTGACTTTGAATAAACGAAGTGTAATGCTCAATCTGAGTTTCGTAGCTGGTTTCCTGTTCATCACTATCAGTAGAAACTCTACAATAAGCAGCTACTCGTGTTTTCTGTACTTTATCGGTTGTTTTCTGTGTACCGATTGTTTTCTTTGCCGGAATAACCGTAACATTGCTGGCTAAGGAAATCATGCACCCACCTCGCTTTTTATCAAGCTGTAGACATATTCTGCCTGTTTAATAGGGTCCTCATATTTTATTTGCACTTTTGGCATCTTAAAGCCTGTAGCAACCTTGCTCACTTTAGTTGGTTTATCATCAAATACCCTCCCAAGCTTAACTTGTCGTTTGACACGCTCTGCTTCTGCGGCCTCAAACGTTTCATTGTTAATAATTGCTGGGTAATAGTCGTCTCCGAGGTAACGCTTGTTTTGCATCATCTTCTTTGCACCTGTGTGGTAAAGCGTAAGCCCGGCGGCTTCCGCTGCTGGCACGTAGGCGAGACCAGAAAGGTATCCCTCATAGAGTTTTCTAACCTGTACTGCTTTTTCTTCGTCAATCACTGCTTTACCATTTTCAATTCTGTATCCGTATGGGACATGACTCATCTTCTCACAACCTTTCCTTAAGGGTTAACCCGCACTTAAGTGCAATGCCTATTTCACTTCTGTTGTAAACAATGAAATGGTCGACATGTGTCTCAAAGACATCTGCGTCAAATTCCGCAAGGCCTGTATTATTGTTTACATACTTTAAGAGCTTGCTTACCGCTTCCGCATTCTCAAGCTCACCATTTACCGAGCGGTACAAGGCTTCCTTTTCATTTCTCAACTCCTCAGCTTCAGCTAAAAGCTCACTATTCTGTTTGGCATAAAGTGCAGGCTCGATGTACTGCTTTGAAAGAAGGTTTGTAAGAACCTGCCTTCGGTCAAAGTTCTGTTCCAAAGCCGTCTCAAGCTCGTTAATTCGAGTAAGTGCATTAGCCTGGTCAATGCCTTTAAGGCTATTAAGGAACGGCTGTAAAAGAACCTTTTTGCTAAAAATCAGCTTGTTCACCATATTTACAAAGGCGACCTCAAAATCCGTCTCGTTGATAAAAAGCTGGCCGCACTTACTCTTCTCCTTCAGGTGAGTATTGCAGGTGTATGCATAGTATTTAGCCTTACAAGCGGTATGTGTTCTTCTTTTCCAAGTAGCACCGCATTCAGCGCATATTATTTTCCCTGAGAATGGGTATCGGCTCAGGTACTTCTCATCATCCGCCACAATATTCTTTTCTTTAGCACGCTGGACAATAATCGCCTGTGCCGCTTCAAAGTCCTCGTTGCTAATTATTGCGTCATGATGACCTTTGACATAGTACTGCGGCTTTTCACCACGATTGGTATGCCTGTCAAACTGGGAATCCGTGAATGTTTTCTGAAAGAGCACATCACCCGTATATTTCTCATTTTTCAGGATTTCTTTAACTACCGTGGAGCTCCATTTGCCGCCTCGCTTTGTCAGTGCCTTTTTCTCGCTAAGTGCTTTTGCTATCTTATAGCTGCCTTTTCCAGAAAGGCACTCTGCAAAAATAAACCTTACAATCTCTGCTTCTGCTTCATCAATAACCATCTTGCCATTTACGTTCTTATAACCGTATGGCGGATATCCAATTTTGAAGGTGCCGTTTTGGAACCTTTTCTGAATGGCCCATGACTCATTCTCAGCAATGGAAACTGATTCACTTTCTGCAAGGCTACTGAAAATTGTAAGAAGTAGCTCGCTTTCCATATCTCCAGTGTTGATGTTTTCCTTCTCAAAATAAATAAACACCTTAAGCTTTATAAGCTTCCTAACCGCTTCAAGGCACTCTGTTGTATTTCTTGCAAAGCGGCTAATGGATTTAATAATGATGAAGTCGATCAAGCCTTTCTCACAATCGGAAATCATCCTGAGAAGCCCATCTCGCTTTGCCATGTTCGTACCGGAGATACCTTCGTCGTAATAAAGACCAACGTACTTCCAGTCCGGATTGCTTTTGATATAGGCTTCATAGTGACTTTTTTGAGCTTCCAGGCTGACGATCTGTTCACGGCTATCTGTTGAAACACGAGCATAAGCTGCAACACGAAGTTTTTTAGGTGTCTTTTGCAGTTTCTCATTTGCTTCAATCTTTGTTATCCGTTTCATTGTCTCAACCTCCTTTCTCACAGTACTATACATCACTCTAAAAGCCTTATTTATCAAGTCTTTTAGGCCATAATTTCAGCTAAAAACGGAGAGAAAGTTTCGCGGTTTTTGGCCATAATCTTGTCAAATTCACTCTGGTTAATAAGACCCTTTTCTAAGAGCTTCCTTGTAAGATTCTCTGCCATCAAATAATCGTGCTCATTCTTAATCGAAGCATCTGTAGGCTTTTTCGCTTCATACTTTATGGAATCAACGGCTTCTAATTTTGTTACTTGCATTTTCTCGACCTCTTTCCGAGGGAACATATCAACCAACACCCTCTAATAGTCCCAGGACAGAAATCAGCCGAATGAACGAAAAAAAGCCTGCAAAAATTCCGATTAAGGAACTCTTGCAGGCTTTTATGCTTCTAACGCTATTTAGTTTGGAATTTTCAATTTTTGACCGATAGTGATGACATTGCTTTTAAGTCCATTCAGCGTCACTATCTCCTTATAACGGGAGCCGTCACCGAGATACTTTCTTGCAATCGCCCAGAGTGAATCTCCCTTGTCTACGGTGTGGACGGTGTATGGCTTTGGATCATCCGAAGCGGTCGTACTGAGCAAGGCTTTCACCTCAGCCCGGAACATATCCATATTTTTTCCGTGCTTCGAAAACCAGTGCATCACATCGGCATGATTGCTGGCAATGCCCAGTTTGTAACCCTCACTGTGGCAGATGATATAGTTTTCAGTCAGGCCGAACTCCATGCATAGATAGGCACAAAGTTCAACGGCCTCCCGGTACACCTTGTTGAAATAGGTGCTGTCCGAAAGACCGTCCTCGCAAATCTCGAAGCCTATATGGGTATTGTTTGCAGTTCCTCCAGCGTGCCAGCCTCGATGGTTCCACGGCAAAGTCTGATATGTGGCGATTGTTCCATCTGCCAGCTTACCGATGAAGGCATGAACGCAAACCTGGCGGCCGCCGGGCTTATCTTGATTCCAATGATTGTTGTATTGGTTCTTTCCGAGCAAGCCGTCATCCGGGCCAACATAGCGCTTCAGCCATGGGTTATTTGCCCCGGTGGAGTGTACCATGATGCCTTTGGGAATTATCGTTTTGCCTGCTTTGAAGCAGGCATTAATCGTAAGTATTAACTTGTGTAAATTCATTAAAATCACCTCAAATTTAAATGTTGGTTGTTGCAAAATTGACAGGGTATAGGTGGTAGGTAAACTTCAAATCGCAGTAAGCGCTCGCCGATGTTCCATCACTTCCCATACTGATATACAGCCCATAACCAGAAGGCACTCGGCTTTGACGCATTTGAATATGAATATGCAACCCAGCGTTTGAACTATCAGCACCGATAGGCGTGCTGCGTGAGATTCTGGTAAAGTTCACTTCATCATTTGAGATATATAAGTCTAGTTCTTTTTCACTTGTATCCGATTGGCGGCAAAGGGTAACCAAATGACAATCATAAGCCGTCGGATAAAGCAATCCGCCCTGTCCGCCTATAACCACGCTACCAATGGGCAATAATGTGTGCAAAGGTCCTCGGACACTATTAATACCGCCCGCGCCGGTAGCATTACCGCTCAACACGTATCTCAAATAGCTTGCTCTGGTGAATGCGTTGATAGTAGCTGTTGCAGTAGAGGTAAGGGTCAATGTTGTCGTCACATTTTCTGCTCTTTCCAATAAGAATAGACTCTCACCCGAAGGAATGGTAACATCCCCAATGGAGAAAATTTGACTCGTCCAATAGGCTGTGCAAGCCGGGTTTGATGATGTTCCTGACCCATAAGCAATGTTCGCTACATCTTGGATGCCCCTTATAGCTTCGGCAAGTTTCTTGACAGTATTGCGGAGGGTGCCTTGGATTAGCACCTGCACATTGTTTGCAGTCGGACTGCCCAAGGATGTAACAAATGTATATGTTACCATGCCGATTACTACGTTGTTGCCATTCGCTATGCCACTAAATGTGATAGACGCTCTTCGGCTTATCATATCCGGCGCGGTAGCTGTTTCTATCGGATGCGAATGGTTCAAGAGAACCCCAGTCCGCATATACAGATTGTCGCGCGTATCTTCGACTAAGTCGTGTGTAGTGTTTAACAGGGTATAAGTGAGATTTAACAGACTGTTTATCTCATCAATATCCAGTTCAGCTAAGACAGAAAGCACCTGGTTGAGCCATTCTTGTGCGGGTGGCTCGGGTGGTTCAACTATACCGTCTACAAGAGCCTCCTCAACGATGGTTAATATCAGAACGCTTTTCCCGACAACATCTCCATAAGTAACTCTTATTTCCAGCTGCCCCACACCGACAAGCAGTGTGTCCGTTGCGCTTGGTGACCAAATAAGTACTCCATCACCATAGGTCGTGATCACTGGATAGGCAATACCATCCGGTCTTTTGTATATAGCATTTAAGGCTGCTCCGGGATACGTGTCATCCAGTAAACTTGAAACGTCAAACTCAAGGTGGCGAAAGTAATGCTCACCGCGCCTGCCTATAAACACTGTTACTGCTTTTGTTAAATCAATCATACTCCATCACCTGACTTAGGGGGCTCCTCATCGCGCCCGTGTAGTTGTTTTAGAACTGCCTTGAGTTTTTCAGGTATGGGCAGCCCAATATGCCCGGCATTCTCCAAAATAGATACACCCTCATTACTCAAGTAGAAGAAGATTACTGCCGTGCGAAGTGCACCACTATTTTCACCAGTGCTACCCAGTATTTGTGTGTCGAGGATATGGCCTACACCCACCAATGTAAAAATAAGAACCTTTTTGAAGATACCTTTTGCGCCGATTTCACTAGACAGTTTTTTATCTACAATGGCACAGAGCACTCCGGTCACATAATCTATGGCGACAAATGCTACGAGCGCATAAAGGAATCCGTCCGGCCCACCGAGAAACCACCCGAGAAAAGCACCAAAAGCGGCAAAAGCTAGTTGTATCCAATTCCATATCTCTTTCATTTGAAATACCTCCGTTTCATGAATTTGTGTATAGAAAAGCGCTCCCGCATAATACGAGAGCGCTGTAGTAGTACTGCGCCTAAAGCGTTAAGATTAGGTCCTGAATCTGCTGCATCACATCCGCTTTTGGCCGCCCTGTTACGATTGGCAACCATGCTATGGGCGGGATATCAAAGGTCGACGAGGAATCGAAGTTGTTGACAGTTGTAATGACCGACTCGATGGCTTTTCTAAGCTCTGTGATATGGAACGGCCAGTTTTTAACTGTGGTCTTTCCAGAAAAAATCTCCTCACTCCAAGTCACTGGTGACAAATTGTAATAGCTGCGTACCGTATTTACAGCGATTCGTAGCGTTTGGATATGAGTTGCCTTCACATGCGTTTCGTTCGCAGTGATCGTCTCAAATGGCAATGGCAGTACCGTAAAAGCACGTACAACCTCCGGGCTTGACGACTCGATATCACTATCAAGGCAGCGAAGGGTTACAGTATGATTTCCTGCGGCCAACGTTGCTGCTTGGTACACTGTTTTAACACCATTGCCGAGATAGCCGCTTTTGGAAAACATCTCGGGATTATCCACGCTGTTAAACCAAACACCCGTGTCGATCTTCACTTCCACAATCTGAGTCTGACCATCCGGCTCGACGCCCGTTGTAATCATGAAACTCGGGGTGGTATTGTAACTGAAACTGCCAGATATCGGGCAGACAATTACCGGCGCAGTCGGAGGACTGTTTTTCTTTACAGTGCCGCTGACTACATAAGCAGAGACTGCGTCCAATGTATCGGTTACGCTGATACGGTAGCGGGTATACGTTCCAGCTATCTGGGATGCGTTTGCTGTATACGTCCCCGAGGTAGCGCTTGAAACGATGGTAGTCAGTGCTTCGTATGCCGTTCCGTCCGTTGAGGTAGCTCGCTGGATGACATACTGTTTAATGGCGCTGGTTCCGGGTATCGTTCCGCTCCAAGTAAGGGTTACGGTATTACCTTCGTAGATGGCAGGAGTGGCCGTAAAGGAGGTCGGCGGCGTAGGTAGTGTATTTCTGTGAACAGCGTTGCTGGAAACAGTCCAGTCGGAGTAGAAACTCTCCCCAGCTGCACCTCGCGTTCGCACCCTGAATCGGCGATAATTCCCGCGTGTAATCGTCGGGCTGACAATTGCGCTGCCACTTGTCGCGGAAGTGAACATCGTGGTCAGTGCTGCCCATTCACCCCATGTGCTGTTATCTTCCGAATCGCTATATTGTACCTCATAGGATGTAATAGCATTTCCCGCACCACCGGAAGCCCCGCTCCATGAGAGGGTGACGTTTCCTTCAGCCAACGTTGTACTTAATGAGCAAGCAGTTGGCGCTACGCAGGCTGTGATATTGCAGTAGATGCTGTTACTGATCATCTCTGAAGAGTAAACATCAAGAGTATCTATCGTCCAGATGCCGAATTGAGTATATGTTCCTGGAATTCTTGATGCATTTGGGTTATAGCTGCCGCTGCTGGCCGACAACGTCAGGGTGGTAAGAACGTTCCATGTACTCCAGGTGCTGTTATCCGTGGATGTCCTACTGGCAATCTGATATCCCTTGATGGCACTGGTTCCACCGGAAGCTCCGCTCCATGTTAGCGTGACGGTCTCATCGCTATAGCTTGAGGGAGAAGCAACTGCAGTGGTGGGCGGGCTTGGTACCGTGTTTCTACGAACTGAGTTGGTTGATACCTTCCAACCTGAGTAATAGCTTGCTCCTGCCGTACCACGGGTCCGCACCTGAAACCTGCGATAATTGCCCCGGGTCGAGGACGGCGAAATTGACAAACTGCCACTGGTTGCTGTTGTGGTCACCGTAGTCAGAGCTGTCCATGCTCCCCATGTAACGTTATCGGTAGAATCGCTGTATTGTATCTCGTAGGAGGAAATTGCATTATTTATACCGCCTGATGCACCAATCCATGAAAGAGTGACGTTGCCTTCCGAAAGTGTTGCATTTAATGAACAGGAAGTCGGAGCACTGCAAGCGGTTGTCCTGCTTGCCCAGTTTATGGTCAGTACGATCTGGCTTAAGTTGTCCCTTGCACCAAAGCCCATGTAGTTTAAGGTACTGGAGCCTGCATCCATAAATAGGCAGTTGCTGGCACCGCTACCGATGGAATCTATAAGTGCGGTGGAAATTGCGAGATCTTTTGCGCCTTGTCCGGCGGAAACGGTGTAGCTGTATCCGGAGGTGATCTTCGTGGGCCTGCTCCCGGATATGCTTGTACTGGAACTGGGGGCTGGCATACCAGATGCATTTCCGGCATATAACGTCATGGTTCTGTCAGAACCCCAGTCGCCCGCTGCTATCCTGACAAGGTGAATACTGGCCGATGTGGGGTAATAGTCTGCGTAGGTATTACGGATGCTGGCGAGGTCAAACAGCATAGCGCCCACGTTCTCATAATTGTTAGCTGCAGGATAAACCCCTTGCCGAACGTAATCGGTTACGCCTGCGATCCAGCTTCCGTTACGCCATGTACAAGCATTTGTTGCCTGATAAGTTGCCATAGGAATTCACCTCACTCATATACCGCCGAAACCAGCGAGTTTACCAACCCGCAAAGGTCGGTATTCAGGCGGGTATCAGTAATGTTATTTGCGACTATTAATGTAGCGGCCGTCGGTACAAGCACGTCTGCAATTCCGAGCTCATAGATATCGCTGGTTCTTGTTAATGCCGGGGCCTCAGGCGTGGCAGCGGCGGTTCGGTCATCAAGGCCAATCTGAATCCTTCGGCTGATCTGACTTAAGCGAATCACAATCCGGTCAATGCGGGGATTGCTTCCGTTTGCCGTTGTCAGTGGCATATTTAAGTCATCCGTATTCTCATAACGGTATCCGTTAATCCACGCGCTTCCTGCCGCCACACTCAAAGCCAAGCCGATTGCTGGTGACACCTGTAGGTTTGTTGCTGTTCTATAAAAAATACCGTTCGAGACGAGACCTCCGAAATATGTCGCGAAATCCGTAGCATCATAGACTCTGTCTCCTCCCGACGAGTTAAAAAATCCGCTTTTCTCCATATTGATTTCCTCCCATTAAGCTCTCGCGTAAGAGCAAGATATAAGGTAAAAACCCGTGGGCAGCGTGGAAGCGGCGGCGTTCGCCACCACACCGCTCGCGTTGATCGTAATCGGCATACTGGTACCGCTGCCACCCACCGCAGTCGCCACAGAGCGTACCGTCGAGTAGGGGTAAAAATTCGCGTTTGTTATTGTTAGAATCGTGCCGCCAGAGGCGATACCCGAAGCACCCACGTTGATCTGCATTCCGATTGAAACGATGCCTTTATTCACATATGACATATTCGCACCCATTGTCACACCACTTCCAAGCGAGTAGGTAAGTGAGGTGTTGGCTTCCTGGGCTATCTTCGCGGTAGTCACAGCACCGTCCGCAATCCTCGCCCCTGATACTGGCGCGTTATAGACATTGTTAATGCTGGCCGCAAAAGTGCTTCCTCGAACTGCAGCGACTATGTCTGTGAGCGCACCGAGCGGGAAACTTAGCCAGTTCGCTTGCCCAGATAGGTTATTGAATACGAAAACAGAAATTACATAAAACGTCATAGTGTCCCTACTGATAAAGAAACCCATTGCTCTCTGATAGCCATAGCCCGTGTTATCTCCATTATGCTTTGTTAAAAAGACGTGTCCGTTTTCACTTGGTTGGTCGCTGAACTTGTTACCGCTGTACGAGGTGAAGTATAAAGTATCTCCCGGTACCATGTTGTACAAGGCATACTGACCGACCGATATGGTACCCGCACCTACAAAAATTTCAAGTGCAGGAAGTTTCCCCAACAGGTTGTTGAAGGTATCCGCGACGTCATCACCCTGAATTTTCGGGTCCACCTGCGTCAAGTCACCCAGTGTCCCTTCCACGACACCTAGGGCTTCGGCAACTTCGGATATGCCGGTAGGGGCCAATAGTGCTGTTTTAACCTCGCTTATGTCGGAGCGGACTTTCTGCGCTATAGTTAGTTCAGCCTTTCCAAACACTACGCTGATGCTCTGCCCATCCGCGTCATATGTTTCTTCAATCTCGGTGATTCGCGTAGTCATGGATACGCCCCATGCCTTAGAAATTACTTTGACGGTCTGCCCAAGGTCGAAGTCTATCTTGTAGGTCAAGTTACCGTGGGGATTGACCGATGTGTCAAACGTATATCTTATTGCCTGCTCATTCAGCTTACTCTGACCTCGAAAAGTCAGAGTATCAATGTAATCCGCTCCGAAGTCCTCCGCCCGTAAGTCTTTGGCATCCACGAATACCTCGCGGCGGGTCTCCCCAGATCCACTTGTAATGGCAACAAATGTCCGGTATGCACCTTCGCCTTCGCCGCCGATGAGTGCGGTATTGGCGTAATCCGCTGCACTCTCTGTGTATATCTGTTCAGTCAAATTCTCGTACTCCTTGGAGAATACTGCCTGGGAATCAGCACCGTTATAAAGCGCAACTGTAAAGATACCTGTAGCTGGATTGAGCACGGTCTTAATACCAATACCCGAAGTGTTGCATAGTTCCGTCACTGTATCCATCAAGTTTCGGAACGATATCTGTGTGCTGATGGGCACTCCTAAGCTCGGAGACGAGAAGGATATGCCGGTTATTTGTCGAGCTGCATCGGTAGGGTTTATAAGATTATTTTCTAAAAGCTGCTCCACACAAGCTGAAAGGTCTCCGGATAACTTCTCTGTTCCCCACACAATACGCCTGGAGAGGAAGGAGGTCGCAAAGCGGCCGGTTGCAGTTATGATTTCCTGCTCAGTCTGAGACATTTCCAGATGCTCAATGATCCCGGCTTCCTCATCATCGTTTTTCCAAATGATATTCCCTTCTTTTAAGAGGGCAGTGTTCTCGGGTGTTGCAATGGCTTTTAGCTCAAAAGAACCACATTGGGAGTAACGCCGCGTCCATCTCAGGTATTCAAATGACTCCACGATACCCGTGAGCTCTCGGTTTGAATTGTAGATATATGAGTCGATTTCATAATGTTTAGTTTGCAAAGGTTAGCACTCCAGAATTTCGTTCATAACGCTTTTCAGAAAAATTTATGCAGCAATACGTTTGGACCTGTTTAATCGGTCTACGGCTAATT
>JAJZSC010000065.1 GCA_021849995.1 Bacillota bacterium
AGTGTTTTCGAAGCTACCCGGGAAATTGACAATTTCCCGGGTAGTAAACGCCTGCCCACCCACTACACCTTTTTCTAAAATAGCTGTTTTTAATCTTGCTCTCGACCCATAAATTCCTGCTGTAAGCCCCGCAGGGCCTCCGCCGATGATAACTAGATCATAATCGAGCAATTTTGTCACCTCATCTTTAAATCCAATCTTCCAATGCCTGGTAAATAACGCCACCTTCTACATCTTTGGCCATCGGTGCACCAGCCAAATAGCATAGGGTTGGAACGACATCAACTATCCGAACCCGTCTGCTGAGCACCTCTCCCTTTTTCACTCCTGCTCCGGCCATCATAAAGAGACATTTTAACGAATAGCCGTTCAGACTCATGTTGCTTAATCCGTTGCCATGTGTTCTATTGAATTCGGGTTCCATCATATAGAATATGTCTCCGCAATGTGGACCCCCAAGTCCTAAGACCTCCATATCAGATTTGTTCATCGCGAAACTTATCACTCTTCTTCCTGTATTGGGATCTCTATAGTTGTACAAGTCATCTATGATCTTTTCAACCAGTCTGTCGTAATCTTCCGGATCTACAATACCCTGAGGATCCCTGCCTTTTATGTTCAAATAGATGAATGTTGCGCGCTGCGCAATGGCTTGGCTATTTTCCCAATCTACTTCAAATTTGCCGTCTACTTCTTTGAGCTTTGTGTAGCCCAAATCACTCATTATCCCTACATTTAAGCCCCACATATCTCCAATCAGCGGATGTGGAACATGATGGTTCCTGGCTATGGCCGCATGGTCTGAGGCAATTACTATTGTGACTTTCCCGTCTTCAAGCCTTTTTATCAGCTTCCCTATGTAATAATCACTAATCTCATACATTCTGAGAATAATCTCACGATAGCGTTTATAGTCCGACGTAGTTTGTTCCAAAGTATAATCGAGGTAAAAGTGATTTAACATATCTATTCCGTGAATGTGACTGTAAAAGAGATCCCATTCATAATTATCCAGTAAGTAATCTATAGCTTTAATATGCCATTGATACATTTCTTCCATAGTCTCTAAAACAATTGTATCTGCGATAGGATTATGTCTATCAAAGTTTGACGGCTGCATCATTGGGCCGATTTTTTCATATAGCTCTGCTCCAATTTCGGTTGGATAGAAATATTTTTGTGGCTTAAGATCGAGTACAAAGGAATAATAGAACTTCATATTACTGCCATCAGGATCAAGTCCGATAAGTTTTATTTTGTAAGCTACAGGTTTGTTCACACCGTTTACACTAAAAGTATCATAAATCCACTGGCTCCACTCATTGACAAGAGCTTCTCCAATTGGTTCTTCAGCCTGTTTGCTAACGAAAATCTGCAATTTGTTGTAAGTTTCGCCATCTCCCGCTGTAATCAATCCATATCGCCTTGCCTGCCCATTGTTTACCGGAAGTACGACCTCTTTGGCTCCAGCCGGTGCATTTTTCCAGCCCTGGGCGGACTTAATAGGAGTGAGTACTCTGTCACACTTTGCTGAATCTGCTTCCTCTTCACTACCACCTTCAGCGGTAACGAGGCCAGGGTGAGAATATCCGAATCCCTCAAAGTTCTTAATTTCAGCTTTTAAGGACGAAACCTCCCCTTCAACACGGCAGTCTGTTCCACTCAAATCAGCCTCATGAGGTATTTCCTGGATTGGAAAATCTCCCTCAGCACATTCATATACTTTTTCGTAGTCAATGTAACCTCTCAGGTTAGTAAACATGCTTGTACCATCGACAACAATCGCATTCTCTGTTGTTGGAGGCCAAGATGTAGGATAGTTAAAAATAATACTTTTTTTACCGGCCCTATCAAAGGCATTCCAAATGTATTCAGCTTTACAAAGTTCCGAATCCCATCCAAAGTCCAACACGTCAAGAGGCTTGCCAACGGTATGGTTCCAGAAGCATGTAATGCCATGTGTATTGGGCCAAGCACCAGTTGCTAAAGAAGCCCAATTGGGTGGTGTAATGGTTGGTAAGGCCCCCTGCATACCAAGATCTTCAGTACTAACTCCAATCTCCAACATTTTTTTAAAGTTTGGCAACTTTCCCTCATCAGTAAGCCGTTTAATCAACATGGGGTCGGCACCATCAAGACCTAAAAACATAATTTTGTTTGTTTTGGCACAGTCGCAAGTCATACCCTTTTTCCTCCTTAATAATTTTTGTTTTTTAAATTTTAAATTAAAATATTTTAAATTATTTCGCTAAGTTTTATATTTTTTGATGTATCAGCAATTTTTTAACTATCCCTTCTTAATTCAAAGTAATTTACGCCAATATTTCTTATTTATTGACTGCAAAGTTTCTATTGAATAATCCTATCAGTTAATTTATCACATATTAAAAACCAATTTTCCTTTAAGAATATTTTATTTCTATCAAATATGTTATTGAGTTAATTATAATAAACTTTAGCTATTGTGTGAAATTACGTATATTTATACTGGGTATAAATACATAATTAACGATTGTTATCAAACAGTAAAAATTTAAAGCATTAAGATTTTTATAATAGAAATAACCTTAGTCCAGTAGAATACCGAACTAAGGTTGGAAATTTTTTATATCAGTATTTGATTTTACCCTATAACAATCAGAAATGAATTAACCTAATAAATAAAACGCCAAGTATAGTTAGAGAAACACCCCAAATTTTTCTTTTTATATTCCATTTTTCCTTAAACAGAATTATACCTAATATAATAGTCAAAACTGTTGATGTTTGGGCAAGGGGTCCAACAACTGAAAGTTCTCCACCAAACTTAAAAGACCCATAAAGAGATAATGTAGCAGTCATTTGGAATAAACAACTCAATAAAATTACGCATATGGGTTTTCCGGGTTTTAGAAAGTATTTAAACTTGTCGAACGTATTAGGAATAATAATGACTGTTAAAACTGCTGGAATTATGTAAGAAACAACTTGGTAAAGGGTTAGCGAAAAAAATTGCAAAAAATATTTATCTATAGCATTCGCACTACTGATTAAGATGGCATAAAGTAGCGTATAGAGATGTGGTTTGTTAAAAGACCTTAAAGAACTCCGATTCCAGTATATTACAAGTAAACCGGAAAAAATCAAAATTGTACCTATAAAATTGCTATATGAAATTTTTTCGTTAAATAAAATAATTCCCAGTAACATTAACCATATCGATCTAGTTGTAGCAATAGTTTCCACTTGGCTAATTTCTATATTTTGTAAAGCCTTATAGTATAAGGTCATGCAAGCAGTATATATAAAGCCTGATAATAAGACAAGTAACCAGTTGTTAATACTATAGGAAAGTATAACATTATCCCAAAATAACATGGGTATAGATAATACGCCTGTTAGAAACATAAAAAAAGCGCTAAAAGCTGTAGAATCGATTTCTGGGTCTTTCAGGATATATTTTTGAATTAGTTTAGAAGCCGAATTGGTAAAAATATAAATAATAATTAAAAAAAACCAGTCAAAAATCATTTTATACTCCAAAGCTTAAATATTTTCTACCCTGAAAAAAGCCTATTTTCATCATCTGATGGTGCTGCGTAGCGGCATGAAAGGCTACTCTGAAAAACATTCTAATTCTAAAAAATAGCTAGGCAAGCTGCTATTGCGCAGTGGACATTTTAGCAGAGGAGCGTCGTGAATGCAGTTGACGAAGCGTTAAGCCGTGCCACAGGTTCACTTGCAGATAGCATAAGGGTTTGGCACGGTAGCGTAGACAACAAATGAACAGCTCCGGCGCGGAGGGAACGGAGCATTAGCAGCTTGCCGACGACCCAGAGGTCTAGTTTTTCATCATCTGATGGTGCTGCGTAGCGGCATGAAAGGCTACTCTGAAAATACTGCTATTTGCAAGCTACTCCGAATCTGACCATGCCCGTTCACCATCGCTGCGGCGCTCTAAATAATCCAGTAAATTGTTTCGTCGAAGGATCGAGCTCGGCTGCTGATGAAGGTCAGATATTGTCTTTCCTTGATCTGGGCTATCTCAAAATTGTTTTTTAAAGTAAATCCTGTCATAGCCATCTTCTTGTTTACTCTCAAATTCAGAAAATCCCATCTTTTTGTATATAGCAATATTTTCAAACATCTTTGCATTTGTGTATAAGCGAATTTCTTTTATATCTTTTTCTTTTGCGTATTTTTCAGCAAAAAGTAATAATTTTTTACCAAACCCTTTTCCCTGATAAGAAGGCTCAACGGCAACATTATCCAGGAATATATATTTCTCACTGTTTTTTAATACGAGTATCCCTACTAGTTGGCCCTCATATTCTCCTAGAAAAACGTTGCCTTTATCGATCAAAAAGATATAATCATCTAACATTGGTTTAGGCTTTTTTCCAATCCTAGGTATATATTTTTCATAAGCCAAATTAACGCATCTTTCTATTTGTTCTTTATCTGATAAATTTGCTATCCTTATTTTTAAACTTTGCATAATTATTACCCTCAATAAGAAATTTGATTATTCAAAAGTACGAGGTCTATTCAACCCCGATTTTTTATTTTTTAATTTTATTCAATTTCAGAAATGGTCTTTTAAGGTACATCATCACAATATATGGCAGTACAATGCTTTTATAATTCTATATATAGTACCACTTGGGAACTTTTTAGGCATTATAAAATTCGCTCAATTTAAATATTTAAACGTGAACCATCAAGATATGATAGGCTCCGTCCGACCCTTCGGATGTTTCTATGCCCCTCTTTAACCATAGCTAGCCGCTCTAACCCGAATCCTATACCAACCCACGGATCAAAGATTCCCCACTGTTCATCTAAGGAATGTGGGCCAAAAGCCCCAGATCCAAGTTCTAATTCCTCAACCATAACATCAAGCGTTTCTCCATATACTTCAGAATCACTTGTGATCAAATCATAATTTTCGATTCCTATTATATCCATAACAATCGCTGCCAGCTCGCGTAACCTTATTTTTTGTTGCCCAACCGGTGTTCCCAATTCAACTAGATTTAACATCGTGAATTCATTTAAATGATATATTCCTTGGGACTCCTTACGAAAACATGGCCCGACTTCAAAGATTCTCACTGGCTTTTCCCATAAACGTTCTAAATCTCTCAAAAGATAATATAGATTCGGAGCTAACATTGGACGCAAACACTTATTTTCGCTTAGCCAGAAAACCTGTTTTGTTAAAGGATGTTCCGGTGTTATTGTCATTTTGTTTAACATACTTTTCGATAAAATGATTGGGGTAACCACCTGAACAAATCCTTCTTGATTAAGACGGTCTACTAATAAGGTTTCTAATTGACAGGCTAATGAACGAAACCGATTATTCCTTAAGTCTTGCAAGTTTCTTTTGTTTAAGGTAATTAACTGATATTCAGCTTTTTGGTAAGCGGAATTTCTTACTTCAGGATTTTCAAAAGTTTGCTCAAGCAGAGCCACGTCAGCTCCTAATTCAATAAGTTTTTGTTTTTGTACACTAGTCCAAGCAATACGCAAATTCTCCACCCTCTGATATAAATTATCTTCTACATCTCTTAAAGATTCTGTAGGTGTGATCCATAGTACTGTGTAAAAACAGTTGAAGAATACTTTTCAACTTTCCAGCTAGGGATTTTACATATCTTACATGCGTCCATTACCCATTTATTCCGTAGCCAACGAGCAGCGCGACTATGTCTTGAATTCTTGACGATAAACTTCTTATTACAGAAAGTAGTTACCTCTGCATACTGTCCTCTTTCAACAATAGACTTGATGCCATGTAAGACTCCCCTTCTCGAAGGCCAGAGTTTTATTTTATATAATAAACGAAAAAAATCTACTCTTTTATAGTAATATTTATTTTTAATTGTTTTTTCCGTCATATTCATGCTCCTCAAGAACAGTGCCTAACCTATTTGCAATAAGACTAAAACATACTACTACAATTTAGACGTTAGGGGTAGAATCATAATAGACAGTGATTCCAAACTTCTTACGAATATTTTTAATTACTTCACAGCGTTTGTTCCAAGCTTCGCTGTCATTACGTGCTGTAATAATTAAGGTAGCAATCCATTTATTCCTGCCCTGGTCATAATTGGTTAAAGCCTCATCTGCCCCGAAAAAATCCTTACATAGCTTTAAGTGTCCAGAATTTGCCATGATATGCTCACCAAGAGTTTGTATCTTTTCTGAATCTACATAGATATGTTCATAAATTACTGCATCCTTTTTACAAATACCCTGAACCTCAAGTGTACCTCGAACATAAATATCGTAAAGACATTTAAGCATATTTATTCCGGTCGATTTATAGACTACTGTAGGCGTTTGGCTTGGTAGCCTAGCATCAATCTCTAGTACTTTAAGGACATTGTTATGGTTAATTATTTCTACATCCATAATTCCTGTAAGATTAACGAATTCTGCTATTTTGGTTGCAATCTGTTCAAATTGCCGCTCCAAAGGTTCTGTAAGTTTCGTAGGGGCAAGTACTCTCTTGCAATCATACCCCTTATCCACTTCAATATCTGTAACTTGAAGAGTTATGTACTTTCCTTGACATCCTAGAACTTCAATGGAATAGGATGGTCCTTCAAGATACTCTTGGATGACCCAGTTATCCTGGGGAATTTCGAGATTTTTCAAGACATCAGAAAGTTCTTTGAAAGTAGTTACTTTTTGTACCCCTTCACTTCCACTAGAACCAGATGGCTTAACAATCACCGGCATTTGACAGGGCCAGTAGAGAGGAGCAGGAACTCCATTTTGGAGAAATAAAGAATCAGATTTTTTCTTTGAGGATGAAATTGCATAGGATGGAGAATCAAAGGCTATAGGAACTTCTTCTTGCAGTGCAATTTTTTCTAAACTTTCGAGAGCCAGCTTATTCTCCAGAGCAGGAATGATCAGGTCGGCTTTTCTAATAATCGAATCAACTTTAGAGAGATCGCTGGTAATATCCAACTGATGAAATTCATCACACAGTCCCACAGCTGGTACATTCTGATTTTTGTCAATTAAAATGACATCCCACTCAGCCTGATGAGCCAAATACGCAGCTTCAACGCCCTGCAATTTTCCCCCAGCAACTACAATCTTCATAATTGAACACCTTTTTTCTGTATTGAATGAAAGCTGAGCTTCTGACGCTCATTTTCAATCCAGCCGAGATATTCATTCTGTGTAGCAATCTCTAAAGACATGTCCTCAAGAATCGGCAATATACCTTGAACTGTTCGATAACCTTCCTGTATATCTTTTGTACTTTGGGCAACACCGGCTAAGCCTGAGCTAGATGGTATTAAGGAAGTGATCACGTTTGCTCCAGCATTAAGTCGAGCTTTTAAACCTTGAGAACCGTCTATATCTAAGGAAGCAGGAATTAA
The DNA here is from genome assembly GCA_021849995.1 of Bacillota bacterium. Classification (GTDB taxonomy): domain Bacteria; phylum Bacillota; class Desulfitobacteriia; order Desulfitobacteriales; family Desulfitobacteriaceae; genus JAJZSC01. The sequence continues at coordinate 7,389 of JAJZSC010000065.1, forward strand.
GCGATCAGGAAACAATAAACGAAGAACTGAGATGATTTTTAGTTCCCTGAGTCGATCGGGGCTTTGCCAAGAATCCATAGGGCTGCCTTTTTGAGGGACAAAACTCATTACTCTTACCTGTTGAGCACCTAAAGAACGCATACCTTCTATAGAATCCGCTATATCAGCCATGGATTCACCAACTCCGGTTAGAATACCTTCTTCAACCAATAACCCGTTTCGAAGAGCGTATTCTTTACTAAAAAAACGCTCGTCATAGTCTTGGTTAAGCCGCAACTCGCTGAAAAGCAGCCTATTGTGTGTCTCTTGATAACAAGCATACCAGTCAGCGCCTGCTGATGCCAGTCTATGTAAAACCTGATTAGAGACTACTCCCGGAGAAATCATGATCGGAAGATTTACTTCTTTTTTAACTTGTCTGACTAAGTCCACTAAATATTTTAATTTATTCTGAGTTTGTTGATAATAAGGATCCTCTCCCATAGTCAAATCAATCAGATGAACCCCGGATTCAGCTAAACTAATTGAAGCTTCAACTATTTCCTCAAGGTCTTTTCTATAACGTTGACTTTCCGTATTTGATTTTCTGTAATAACAAAAACGGCAATCATTGCGGCACCAAGTAGAGAAGTATACAAAACCATAAAGAAAAACTTTATTATCAAAATATCTATATTTTAGCTTGCGAGCGAGTTCAAAAATCTGAGCAATTTCATTTACATTATTTAAACTAAGTAAAAAAATGATTTCATCTCTAGATAAACTCTTTTCACTATATGCCTTATCCAATATTTTGTTAATTAGATTATTAGCCAAATGTGCTACATCCTCCTCTATAGCAGATGCATGGATTCTAGATGATTTATTTGGCGGGGAGTCCGGGAGTCACACCCGGCTGCATAGATTTAGAGTCTATGCAATCCTGTCGATCCACCCCCCTTATTCATAAATTAATCCGTAATCAATTGGTGTGTGTTTCACTACTTGTATCAAGAACCATGGCTAGCATTGTGGCAACACCAGATATTACTTAACCCTCGCAAGAACTATTGTATTGCAATTTTAGTGCCATGCACGTATCGCCTTTTATAAACCTTTCTAAATCCCAACTAATAAAGCCTTTTCTTTTCCGAAAGCCTATTTTATATAGATCTAAATTAAAATAGTCTTATAAAATCATTAAGTCATTTCAACTTATTTTTAAGTCATAACAACTTGTTTTGAGTCTGATTGACTTATCTTTAATAAAAGTTTTAATCCTAACCACCTGCAGAGCATTAGTTAATATGTTCATAAGAAAAAAAGCTCCAGTTTATATAAACATGAAAACGAACGGTCAACTATTTGAGCATGACCGTTCGTTGTTAATCTGTAATAAAGCATATTCTTTCGTTAAGATTGTGATGGCTAACTGGCAAAATGCTACTGAAGCTGACTCCAGATTTACTATAAACATCCCCATTCCCTTACGCTTCGGACATAAATGGCAAAAAGTAAAATACCCAACGTGCTCCCAATTATTAGGTAGTCACGGAAATTAAAGCAAAGTTCATGGGCGGGTGTCCACGTTTTGGCATATCCAAAGCCCCGGCCCATCATGGACATGGAAAGAGTATTGGCCATTTGAATCGAACTTGCAAATAGTGGGATAACAATCGGAAGAAAAGAACGAATTGACAGCAGAAAACCTTTTTCTCAGCAGTTTGTTCCATCACATCACAGGCGCCTCTTTTTTAGGTCTAATACTCACGGTACCCTGGCTTAATCTTTATGTACATGGCACATATATTACATCTGCACATGCCCATTTAGCTCTGTTTGGTGCAATGGGGTTCTTGGTGTTGGGAGGATGTTATTATATTCTTAGCCGTGGTACCGAGCCAATGCGTAAACCATACTGGTTTGCAGTGATCGGAGTAATCCTGTTAAATCTCGGGTTAGTCAGCTTAAGCTTTGCCCTCCTGATGGCGGGCTTTCTCCAAGCTTATTTATGGAGGTATCTAGGGCTCGAATTCATGGAGGTTCGTCTCTTGCTCCAACCCTATTTGATCTTAAGGGTGTTAGGAGGAGGAATTTTTACGCTAGGAGACTTAATTTTAAGCTGGCGGCTGATAAAGGCTTGGTGGGAAACGAGGTAATTCTTAATATTTCTAAATTGCCCTTTACCTCCATTTCTCCTAAACTAGCAGGCAAAAGAACAGTTTCCCCTCTGGTTAAGAATTCCTTCCCATCTTGAAAAATTAGTTCACCACTTCCCGCGACTAGCAAATAGACAACCAGATCATTATTTGTGTGATCAGACCAATGTTTTTGTATACGAACGTATTTCATTTTAAAATATGGACAGACAATTTCTTGATTACTAAAATCTATATTTTCCTGATCCCCAAATTGGATAACGTCAAGAGCTTTGTCAAGGTGCAGTTCCCTTGCTTGCCCATCTTTGTCTACTCTCCCGTAGTCGTAAACCCGGTAAGTGGTATCTGAATTCTGCTGAACTTCGTAGACGACGATACCTTCAAGCAAGGCATGTACCAGGCCCGCGGGGACATAAATCATGTCTCCTTTTTTGACAGGGACAACTCTCAACGACTCCATTAAACGGTTTGATTGAATAGCTTCTAGAAAATCCTCTTTTGATACCCCCTTTTTAAGTCCATATATTATTTTAGCCTCATCTTTGGCATCCAGTACATACCAGGCTTCTGTTTTTCCTGCTTCTTTCTCGCCCCTGTAGGCATAGTCATCATCAGGGTGGACCTGAACAGATAAATTATCATTTGCATCAATAGCCTTGATTAATAAAGGAAACCTGTCATTGGGCCGAAAATTTCCGCCCATTAATTCGTAAGGGTATTCTATCAGAAGCTCGGCCAGAGTTTTTCCAGCCAGAGAGCCATTTGCCACTACACTCATCCCATTTGGGTGACAACATAGCTCCCAGCTCTCTCCGATCCGGGTACCCGGCAAGGT
>JAJZSC010000066.1:0-2697 GCA_021849995.1 Bacillota bacterium
AAATTTGACCCTGAATTAAAGGCTTAGAAGGGATCTAGGAATGAGGCTAAAGAGAAAGATAAGTATCTCAATTAAGCTCTGGCTGGCCATGACGTTGTTTATCCTTTTAGTTCTCGGGGGCTTAGGTTTTTTTATTACTTGGTTGTTCAGTGATTTCTATCTTCAGCAGAAACTAGACTCGTTGAGTCACGAAGCAGAGGAGATCTCTTCCCAGCTCGGAAAACAGCCTACTTGGAATGAACGCCTGACCTTACTAAAAAACCAACGCTTAACGTCCGGAACCCAACTAATATTGTTAAACAGTAGAGGGGAAATACTGGCCATCGAGGGTAGTCTAATTGGCTCGGGGTATGGAGGTAGTATGTTTGGTCGCTGGGGTGGGGGAATGGGCGGTCCGATGGGTGGTTGGGGCCGATCTCTTTCCGTTTCAGACTTTCTGACAGACCAGGACATCAAAAAAGTAATGTCAGGTAGTATTTTATCTATTCAGGCAACATCTCCTAGCGGTCAGTCACTACTTATTGCGGCTGTTCCAGTAGGAGAACCGGCAAATGCCGTTGTTCTGCTGGGCAGTTCGCCTCTTCCTGTTCAAGAAACGATAGGAGCTTTTCGAAGGCTTATAATGTATTCCTCACTTATAGCAACACTGCTTGCTATGATTTTAAGTTTATTTTTTGCCAGGCAGGTAACAAGACCTTTGGCTTTGATGCAGAAAGCCGCCAGAAAAATGGCTGACGGAGAATTTGTCCCTATCAGCGGAGTAAATAGTAATGATGAACTCCAAGAGCTGGCCGAATCTTTAAATTCTATGGGGGAGAGTCTGAAGAATCACGTAACCTGGCTATCTCAAGAACGTAATCTGCTTCAGGGAATTATTCAAAGTATAAGTGATGCTGTACTGATGATAGATTCCTCCGGAGTATTATTATTTGCCAATGAACCTGCGAAGGAGCTTTGGCAAGAGCCCGGCGGAGATAAACGCAAGGAAGAAATCCTAAAATTTATTCTTTCTATAATTGAAAATCCTAATAACGGACACTTAATGGGCACCTTAACATTGGGAAAACAAGTTTTACAAGTTGGAATTGCACCTATGCAAAGTGACGGGATAAAAGGGTTTGTTGTCGTATTGAGGGATGTTACTGCATCTCTTAGAGCAGAGAAAGACCGCCGGGAATTCATGGCGAGTGTTACCCATGAACTAAGAACTCCACTTCACCTTATTCAGGGTTATTTAGAAGCAATTCAGGACGGCGTAATACCGGCTGATGAAAAAGATGAGCATATTGATCTTGTTCTTCAGGAGGCCAAGCGTCTGGCCCGATTAGTAAATGAGCTGCAGGAGCTTGACCGGTTGGAGCATTGGGTTCAGTTAAAACCTGAACTGATAGATTTACGGAGTTTCATGTATGAATTAGAGCAGAGGTTTCAAACTAAAGCATCTTCACTTGGGATTGATTTTAGAATTTCTATAGAAAATGGGAATATTTATGCGGATAGGGATCGAATCCTTCAGGTTTTTATTAATTTGTTAGATAATGCGTTGCGCCATACCCCTTCCGGAAAATGTGTTAAGATGTGGTATGAACAAAAAGATGGAGCTGTACTTTTCGCAGTTCAAGATCAAGGGGAAGGAATACCAGAGGAAGCATTAACCCGTGTATTTGAAAAATTCTACCGGGTAGATAAAGCAAGGTCACGCCGGGAAGGTGGAATGGGGTTGGGGTTAGCTATTGTTAAGCAAATAGCTGAGGCCCATAATGGAACAGTTTGGGTAGAAAGCCAAATCGGGGTTGGGAGTACTTTTTGGGTAAAGTTACCCAAAAATTCATAACTTCTTTATACAACTGAGGCTAACGGAAATTCCGTTAGCCTCAAAACTTTTCGACTTAGCTTAGAGGTTCATCGCTTTTATGAACCATAGCCTTTATCTTCTTCCCGGAGGCAAGTCAAAACGAGGATCAAAGGGCTGAGGAATGCCAAGGCGTCTTTCCTCCCTTTGCAGCCAGGCCGGTTCAAATTGTTCTTCAAAAAGCTCCCACCATAATGGCTCGCGTCCTGGTGCAAATCCATATTCTCTCTCCATTTTTTGTAACCAGGCCGGTTGGAATTGTTCTTCATAACGTTCCCACCAAAGTGGTTCATAACCACCTAAATAGTTAACAGGCAGCCGATAAACGACATGTGGATAAGGATTATAAATAGGAACATATTGAATATGATAATGCATCAGTTAATACTCCTTTCTATCAAGCTCAGATGTGAATAAGATTGATATATTTCCAGTATATTCCTTGTAAACTGCCCGGAAAGTTGCCAACTATGTCTATAATACTCGTCTTTAGCAATTTTTTAATCGAATGTGTTTTTTTGGAAGGGAAAACAAGTAGATTGCTCGAATTTGATAAATTCGGGAGGGATAATAATGTTGGCTTCAGTGTTCGGGATGTCCATAGAGGGGATTACCGCTCATTTGATTAGAGTTGAAGTGGATGTATCAAATGGACTGCCGAGTTTTGACATAGTTGGCTTACCTACAGTAGCGGTAAAAGAGGCCAGAGAACGTGTTCGTTCGGCGATAAAAAATTCGGGTTTTGAGTTTCCACTTCAAAGGGTTACTGTTAATCTTGCTCCAGCGGATTTACGCAAAGACGGCTCTGGACTGGACTTGGCCATAGCGACTGGTATACTGATGGC
>JAJZSC010000066.1:2707-10243 GCA_021849995.1 Bacillota bacterium
ACCGGTCAAATGAATCTAAACAATTCCCTGAATTATGTGTTTGTTGGAGAACTCTCGCTCGAAGGAGCTTTACGTCATGTACCTGGGATTCTTGCTATGGCAATTTCATTAAGGAACCTTAACATGGGGCGCGAGAACTCTGTGGGGTTCACTATAGGTGATCAGGAACAAATACATAATGTTTCGCTTATTGTCCCATTGGATAACCTGGCAGAGGCACGCCTTGTTTCTGATGTACCAAGTCATTCGGTTAAAGATCTTAGGCAATTAGGAGAAGTATTAGATGGGAAATTTAACACTTTTACTGAGTCGACTGTCTTAGAAGAAGTAAAAGAAGATGTAATAGACGATGGGCAACTACCTGACTGGAAAGATATCAAGGGTCAGAATCAAGCGAAGAGAGCCTTGGAAATTGCGGCATCAGGAGGGCATAATCTTCTGATGGTTGGTCCGCCAGGCTCAGGTAAGACCCTATTAGCCAAGGCTTTCGCGGGAATACTTCCTCCTCTGACTCAAAATGAGAGTATGGAAGTTACTCAGCTTTATAGTGTTTCGGGATTATTGCCTCGGAATGGCACGTTAATCAAGAAGCGGCCTTTTAGGTATCCTCATCATACCGCCACTAAGATTGGACTTATTGGTGGCGGACGGGATATGCGACCGGGTGATTTATCCCTTGCTAACCATGGAGTACTATTTTTGGACGAGTTGCCGGAGTTTTCAAGAGAGGTATTAGAAACCTTACGCCAGCCCCTTGAAGATAGGTATGTCGTTGTAACAAGGCAGAAAGGAACCGTAAAGTATCCAGCCCGAATAAGTTTAATAGCATCAATGAATCCTTGTCCGTGTGGGTTTTACGGGGATGAGGGGAAACAATGCATATGTACCCCTAACCAAATAAACTCTTATCGAAACCGCATTTCCGGTCCGCTAATGGATAGGTTTGATATCCATGTAAATGTACCTAGGTTAAGTTATAATGACCTCAGTGATCGAGGACAAGGAGAAACTAGTACTGAAGTAAACCGGAGAGTTATTCAAGCACGTGAAAGTCAATCGGAACGGTTAGGCAAGGGGCGGACAAATGCGGAGATGACTCCGAATGAAGTTCAGGAGCATTGCGAGTTAGATTCGTTAGGTGACGCTTTGCTCAGGAGGGTTTATGAAAGTCATTACCTAAGTGCTCGTGGACATGACCGTGTTCTCAAAGTGGCCAGGACAATAGCTGACATGAACAGGTCGGAAAACATTAGACCAGAGTACTTAGCCGAAGCTCTACAGTTTAGATTGTTTTGATCAATTGCACCACTCTCAAAAAGCGCTTAAAGGTGTAAGTGGGGTTGACTTGGCTGATGTGGATTTAGCAAAGAAAGAAGCTGTTGTTAAAGGAGCGGCAAGCCTAGGAGGATTTGGTCAAGGCAGTTGAAAGTGCGGGATACAAAGTTGTAGTTTAATAGGCATAAAAGGATGTTTTCACTGACATACTAAGATAAGATCGGAAATTTTTTGGGTGAGGTGAAAATAGATGCCGTTAGTTCCATACGATCCCTTTAGAATGTTTGACCCTTTTAGAGAAGAAATGGAGCGTTTCTTCAGGCGGAGCAGAGGAAGAGAAGAATTATCTGATTGGTTATATCGAGTAGATGTCGAAGAAACTAAGGATCAAGTTTATGTCACTATCGAGATCCCTGGAATTGAAAGGAAAGAGGATCTTCATATCCAGCTTGATGAAAACCTTCTTACTATTGAAGGAGAGATTAAACGTCTCACCGAGGATGAAAAACGTACAAGCCATTACTCTGAACGTTATTATGGCAGATTCTCCAGAACTATTACCTTGCCGGCTTTAGTGAAAACGGATGGAGCACATGCAAGCTATAAGAATGGAATATTGGAATTAAGCTTTCTAAAAGACAACCGTCCGGCTGCCAGGCAAATAGAAGTAGATTTTCACTAAATCTGAAAGCCACAACACTATCATTCAAAAGTTTTGTCAATTATCTACAAATAACAAACTACCTGTAATACAACATGTACATGACTGTTGTATTACAGGTAGTTTTATGGCATATCAGACTTTCATAACGCTTGGTGTCTTACTGATGAATGAAAAATTTGCAGCCAAGTTTATTTTAAACAGAACGGACAAAGGTTGGTGTAATAAAATCCGTAGGCTTTGCATAGACAAAAGGTAGAATGCTTTAAGACAAAAGAAAGGGGAGGATTGGCCAAGTGCAAATTGCCTTGCCGCTAGAGCATCCGGTTGAACGCCATTCTACAAGCCTTGCGGTACTAATTTTAGCAGGAATGACTGTAACTCCAACTTCGCTTGACCTTGATAGAATTATGTCATACGAAAATATATATAGAAAGCCCGTAATAGCCAATGTTCAAACACATGTCTCTGAAACTACCTTAGACATAGATGAAAATAATAATATTAAGGACTATGAATTAAGTGACCAAATCAAAGAAACCCCTGCAAGAGAAGAATCAAATGTAAATCCTTCCTCTTACGCAATTTCGGCCTTGAATGTGCTGCCAGTGGAAACAGGCACTCAAACTGTTATTAGCAGCAGAGGAACTAATGTTATTGGAGAGATATCTCCAAAAATAGAACTAATTGATCCAGGCCCTGAAGATAAGAGAAAAAAAGTTCTCAACATTGCACTCGGCTGGCAGGGTACACCCTACCTATTTGGCGGGCAAAGCCGAGCAGGAATTGATTGCTCGGCTTTAGTCCAGAAGATATTTGGGGAGATAGATGTTAATTTGCCTAGAACTTCTTATGATCAGTTTAGGCAGGGGATTGGAATACCCAGAAACAGTTTGTTGCCTGGAGACCTCATCTTTTTTAGTACAAATGGACCGGGGGCAAGTCATGTAGGCATTTATCTTGGAAATGCGACTTTCTTGTCTGCTACACGCCGTCAGGTGGAGATACAATCTCTGGATGCTCCATATTGGAGTAACTCCTATCGTGGTAGCAGACGAATACTAAACTAGGATCTTGTCCCCATCATATTTCTTTCAGCCAATTGGATTGCCGCTTTTACCATGTTACCGCAATTCTGGGAGCTGACCCCTTCGAATCCCTCGCGGTGAAGGGTATCAGCAAAGCCAAGTTCCTGAGCGATTTGCTCCTTAAGTTGTTCTGACATTATGCTCCGGCGACGTCTGGACATTGAGAAATCCCCCTTCCAACAAAGTTTTCCTTTATCATATTGTTTGATAAAGTATCCTTAGTTTGTGTTTAACTTATGGAAATATGTACTTGGGTATTTTGGTATTATTGGTATTTAAGGAAGAAATTAAAGTAATTTTTAATTGGAGAATAATTAGCGGAATGAATTTGGGAAATAACCTGTAGGAAATAATAGGATGAAATATTAGGATTGACTTTAGGCGAGCAAAGAGCTATAATTTTGAACAAAATAAATGTTATAACGCAATGATGGGAAAGTCTATTTTGGGTGTTCTTAGAGAATCGGTGGTTGGTGCAAACCGGTGGACTACGAAAGAGATTCCGTCCCGGAGTGGCTGGTGAAGAATCGTGACGGGTTCCGCCCGATAAAGCGGATTCAAGTAGGCCTTTTTGGCAAAATGGGTGGCAACGCGGGAATAACCTCTCGTCCCTTCTGGGATGATGAGGTTTTATTTTTTTGCATCAGATTTTTGATTCAGGTATTAACTAAGGCTAAGCTACAAAATGTATTTAACTAAGGCTAAAGTATAAAAATGGAGGGAAAAAATGAAGATCTTAATAACAGATAAAATTTTGGAAATTGGGGTTGTACTTTTACAAAAGGAACATGAAGTTCATACCATGTATAACTTAGACAAAGAAGAACTTATCAAAGTCATCCCGTCTTATGATGCTATCCTGGTTAGAAGTGGTACAAGAGTAACGAAGGATGTTATTGAGGCAGGTATTAACCTCAAGGTAATTGGCAGGGCCGGGGTAGGTGTGGATAATATTGATGTAAAAGCTGCCACCGATAAAGGAATTATTGTAGTAAATTCTCCAAATGGTAATACCATAGCAACTACTGAATATACAATGGCCATGCTACTAAGCCTTTCTAGGAATCTACCCCAAGCCTATAACTCTATGAAGCTGGGTAAGTGGAATCGATCAGAGTTCTTAGGTGTGGAATTACAAGGAAAAACACTAGGGGTAATAGGTTTCGGACGAATTGGCAGTGAGGTGGCTAAGCGTGCAGCTGGTTTCAATATGAAAGTTCTGGCGTACGATCCTTTCATAAGTGAAGAAAGTGCCGAAGACGCAGGAGTAGATTTAGTCGATCTAGAACGCATTTATGCAGATGCGGATTTTATTACGATCCATACGCCGCTTACTGCTGAGACTAGATACATGGTTAATCAGGAAGCCTTTGCAAAGATGAAACCTGGTGTACGGATCATCCAATGTGCTCGTGGTGGAATAGTAGATGAGGATGCGCTTATTGATGCTCTAGACAAAGGCATAGTAGCCGGAGCGGCGATAGACGTCTTTGAAAATGAACCCTTGAACCAGAACCACAAACTGTTGGAATTTGAAAATGTAATTGTGACCCCTCACCTAGGTGCTTCTACTCAAGAGGCTCAAAAAATGGTTGCTATAAGCGTTGCGGAAGGCATCCTTTCGGCTCTTAGAGGGGACCCGGTAACTTCGGCAGCAAATATGCCCCCTGTTCCTCCAAGGGTAATTCAACTTATCAAACCGTATTTACATCTTGCTGAGAAAATGGGCACCTTAGCCATAAATTTATCAGAAGGTAGATTAGATACACTTGAGATTTGTTACACAGGTGAGATAGGGGAAGTAGACTCTAAAATTCTTACCTACGCTATTATCAAAGGAATTCTTAATCCGATTCTCCAAGAGGCTGTCAATTACGTAAATGCCTATTCCGTAGCGAAGCTGAGGGGAATCAAAATCCGTGAAGTAAAGAGCAAAGATGGAGAGAACTTTGCCAACCTGATTAGTGTCAAGGTCCGTACCGATAAAGGAGAGCACAGGGTAGCAGGAACCTTATTTGGTAGGCAAGAGGGTCGGATAGTCATGATTGATGGTTATCGAGTAGATGTTGAGCCAAAGGGCTGGTTATTGATAATTCCCCATAGTGACTCACCCGGTATGGTTGGTAAAGTTGGAAGCTTGCTTGGAGAAAATAGTATAAATATTACAGGCATGCAAGTTGGGCGAACTGAACAGGAAGGTACTAACATTATGGTAGTCAGTGTCCAACAGGAGATACCAGCACCGGTATTGAGTAATCTTAAACAAGCAGAAGGAATACTTGGCGCAAAGTTGATTTACTTTAACGGCACTAATTAAATATATTTGCCATTTTTTGAATAGTATAATTTGGATTTAATCCCTGATGCTAAAAGCTCAGGGATTTTTCCATCAAATTGGAATCTAAATGAAAAGATGTGTATAATGAACACAAGAATATCGAGGAGGGATCTATTTGCCGTTGTTATTTGGAACAGCCGGGGTGCCGATTTCAGCTCGCGAAAATTCAAGTGAAGGAGGAGTCAGACGTATCCGGGAACTTAACCTGGATGTTCTTGAACTGGAATTTGTGCAAGGTGTTCGAATGGGTGAGGAAAAAGCGCGTAAGGTTGGCGTAGTGGCAGTAGAAGAGAATGTTGCTCTTAGTTGTCATGGACCTTATTGGATAAATTTTAATTCGCGTGAGGTCGAGAAGGTAGCGGCCAGCAGGGATCGTTTAATCCATACGGCACGGATTGCCAAAATATTAGGAGTCCGCAGTGTGATTTTTCACCCAGCCTTTTACCATGATGACAGCACCGAAACGGTGTTTGAACGGGTGGCCAGAGAATTGTTTGCCGTAAGAGAGGTCTTGCAAGAGCAGGATAATAACGTGATTCTTCGACCTGAAACTACCGGCAAGTGGTCTCAATTTGGGAACCTTGAGGAAACAATCAGGCTTTCTCAGCTTGTTCCGGGGGTGTTGCCCTGTATAGATTTTAGCCATTTACATGCTAGGACAAACGGCAGGATCAATAGCTATGACGATTTTTGTAAAGTCTTAAATCAGACTGCAGAGGGCATCGGAGATAGATGGGTGAAGAATGCTCATTTTCACATATCAGGAATAGAGTACGGGCCAAAAGGTGAAAAAAGGCATTTGGTTCTAAAGGAATCTGAACTGAATTATGAGGAACTTCTTAAAGCCATCCATTCTTTTAAAATTGAAGGGCTGGTTATCTGTGAGAGTCCGAACCTTGAAGAGGATGCCTTGTTAATGCAAGAGTTCTATAAATCTCTATAAAAGTGCAATAGTGTCCCGAGAGAGTGAAATAAAGATGATCAGAGCGGGAGGAAAGAGTATGAACTACGAGAGTGCTTATAAAAAAGCTGTTGAGAGATTTCAGGCACTCAGTCTTGAAGAGATAGAAGCATTTTCTGGTTATACCGCCGTGGAACAAGGGATAAAAATTAATTTCCTGGGACAAGAATTCATCGTAAATCATCCGGAGGGAAGATTTACCCCACTCCCTGATATTTCTGGAGAATTACCCGTATTTTCCCAAATTTTAATACTTCATTACTTGGTTAATTCCAGTCAAGCTGATGAGTCCGGAGATTTAGTTTCATACAAAGAATTACCAGGCGGTAATATTTACATAAACCCTTTTACTCAAAGGGCTGTTAATCCCTTTGTACGTATCTTTGGCCACAAGCCGGATGCGCTGCGGGGGGTAGCTCAACTACTTGGAGCAGAAGTAACAAGTCTTGGAGATTTTAGTATTAGAATCAGAGTTTTCCCTCGCATTCCAGTGACCCTTGTCTTATGGTTTGGAGATGATGAGTTTCCGCCAAGTGGCAACATTTTGTTTGATTCTTCTGCTCCGTTCATTCTTCCAACAGAAGATTATGCTGTTTTGGCGAGCTTATTGGTTGCAACTTTAAAAAAGCTGTCCGAGAAATAGGTAAAATGCATGCGTGAAGTGAGCCTTCAGGAAGACTAGTCTTCTTAATGCCAGGGAGTGTCCTAGAAAAGGGTACTCCCTATATCATTTCAAGGCTGTTCTGAGAAAAGTATATGCTTAGCTCAAGTGGTATTGGGGTCGTATACTTATTCTTTGCAAGCTGAGTTACGTTACAGACGCTCGGACGTACGCTCGCAGACCAAAGCTAAGGACGAAACTGCTGGATGCAAGCTGCGGGATGCCCTCCAAATTCGCCGTCCTTGGCTCAGTTGTCGGCGAGTCACGTCCAGTGACTCGTCCCGCTAAGTTAAGCGCAGTTTCGTCCTAAGCTTGGTACTTGCTCGACGTAGAGTCCTCGCTTACTGTAATCGTAACTCGCTTCGAAGAATCGCTTGAGCACAACTTACGGAATTTCTTTAGCGAAAAGCCCGAGAAGCTGCCGAAGGATTTTGGTTTGCATAAGGGAATGGCTTTAAGCGAGCAGGAAACCAAACTTCGCGAAAAGTACGTAGTGGAAACGGGTTGGAAACAGGACGTTTCCAACTGGCCACTGAGGCGACGGTACTGGGT
>JAJZSC010000067.1 GCA_021849995.1 Bacillota bacterium
AATCCTGACCAGAAATGAAAGCTATAGAAAAAAGCCCTTCAAACAGGAATGGTTGGCCAAGCGCTTCTACCCCAAGTACATAGGCTTAATAGAAGCCATGGTTAACAGGCATCAAGTTTATAACGATACTCTTGACTTACTGGATAAACTCGAAGCGGATGGGACTGTATTTGTTATTCGGCCACTAAAGCCAATTCAAGTGGATAGGCTTGAAAGAAACCCTGCTAATCTCGAAAAGTTATATGAACAAGGAATCAATGATTCCGAACAACTAATAAGAAATTTAACAAAATGGCTGAGTTTAAAGTAAAGTGTACAATAATTTCTATCAAGCAGGCTAAAACTACAGTGGGGTTCTAACGAATTTAATTTAGCAGTAGATTCGACCGTTCTATTAAGCGGGGTGTTTAACCTGAAACCAATAGTCCCTTTCGAACCAATCCTTACAGAAGACATCCCTGAGGGGGAGCACTGGATAGCCCAAGTGAAATGGGATGGGGTGAGAGTTCTTACCTACTATGATGGTAACGAAGTCCATCTGTTTAATCGTAAATTAAATGAGAGAACATCACATTATCCAGAACTGGCTGAGATAAAAAACTACTGTTCCGCCTCCTCCGTAATCCTAGATGGTGAAATCATTGCACTTGACAATGGAAAGCCGTCTTTTTTCGAAGTTATGAGAAGGGATGGTATAAGAAACCTTGCTAATGTAGATCAAGCTCAGAATTTGACAGCAATTACATACATGCTCTTTGATGTGCTCTATTATGATGGTGAGTGGATAAACAACGTGAGCCTCAAAGAAAGACAGGCCATTTTAAATGATATTATAGTACCTACTAAGCAGGTTCATCTGGTAGATAATTTTATCGATGCTAAAAGTTTGTTTGATGCTATCAAAGCCCAGGGTATGGAAGGAGTTGTCTGTAAAGATTTAAGAAGCGCTTACCAGATTAATGGCAAAGATGGAAGATGGCAGAAGATTAAGAATTACCGCGATCTAATTGCAGTAATTGGAGGCTATACTCTGCGCGCGAATATAGTAAATTCAGTTCTATTAGGGCTATATGACAAAGCCGGAAAGTTCTGGTACATTGGCCATACTGGTACCGGAAAAATGACTCATCAAGACTGGATAATGCTTACCGACCGTCTTGAACTTCTACAAATTAAGGAACGTCCATTTATAAACAAGCCAGAGAGAGCAACAGAGGCTTATTGGGTAAGTCCCCAAATAACTGCCAAAGTTAAATTTAGTGAGTGGACTCCAGCGGGATCCTTAAGGCAACCCAGTATCCAAGGTTTTGTGACTATCCCCCCTGAGGAGTGTAAATATTCATAGGATATTCACAAGTATCTGTCAGGAGAATGTTATAATTACCCTAATGAAAGGAGGGATGAGCATGAAAAGAAAAATTGCGTTATTTGCAGTCGTAGTATTTGTCTTGGCTTTAGTAGCAGTGCCTACATATGCAGCAATTACTGACCAGCAGAAAACAGAAATTGAAGCTTTGAACAAGCAAATTAATGAGCTTAGGAAACAAGTAGTTGATAAATACGCTGCCACTGGTGAGCTTACCAAGGAACAAGCTGAAGCTGCTAAAGCCCGTATTGACTCGATGGAGCAATACCGCCAGCAAAACGGTTTAACTAATCCTGGTGGATTTGGTTTCGGGCCTGGGTGCGGTGTAAACGGAGGTTCCAGCGTCGGTTGCGGTGGTTTTGGCCCGAACAATAGTTTTGGCCCAAACAGTAACTTTAGCAATAGATAGTTATAAAGGAGCTGTTGAATATTCAACGGCTCTTTTTTTCTTTAAAGCCATTATTAACTATTATTGATATAATGGATAAGCAGGAAGGAGCGATACCCTTGAGTATTCGGTTTATTTTCGGGCGCGCAGGTACTGGAAAAAGTAGATTATGCCTAAGTGAATTGCAACAGGAATTAAAACGATCACTCTTTGGTGTTCCTCTCATTCTCCTTGTCCCAGAACAGTCTACCCACCAGATGGAAATGGCTTTGGCCAAGTCGATTGACTGCGGAGGGATTTTGAGAGGACAGGTATTGAGTTTTCGGCGTTTGGCTTGGAAAGTCTTTTCTGAAACAGGGGGAGGCAACAAAGTTCTTATCGGCGAGATGGGGAAAAAAATGCTCTTACGCCGAATTCTGCTAAAACACCGCCTTGAATTTAGTACTTTTGCCAGATCAGCAACAAGACCCGGAATGGCAGATCTGCTCACCCAATTGATTGGTGAGTTTAAGACTTACAGAATCGAACCACAAGTACTAAAAGAAATCCACGGGCTTGACGAAGTACTAACAAATAAAATGAATGATTTGGCATTAATCTACGAGCAATTTAATTGTGCCTTAGGTGATAATGTTCGTGACCCCGATGATGAACTGACAGTATTGGGTGATAAACTTATTCTATCGGAAAGCCTAAAAGGCTCCAAACTATGGCTAGATGGCTTTAAAGGTTTCACCCCTCAGGAATTGTATGTTCTCGAAAATATCTTAAGCATTGCTGCAGAGGTAACAGTAACTCTGCCGATTGATCCTGAGATTATTCTCGATGAACATAGAATTCAGACGATAGGCTTCAAACCAGGGCAAGACGTTTTTTCCGGAGCCTGGAAAACTTATCTAGCCCTAGTTAAAATCGCGCGAGAAACCGGAACGATTATTGAGCCTCCCGTCTTTTTAAATAAAACCTACAGGTTCAAGAGGCCCGAACTCCTTCATTTAGAAAAATATTATTACCATTATCCTACTGTTACCTTTGCTAAAAACGACTCAAATACTTGTTCGGAAGATCATTGTTCCGGCGACTTGATCAGTTCAAATCCAATTAAAATATTCTCAGTTGTAAACCGACGGTCAGAAGCAGAGCATGTAGCCCGTGAATTGAGGAAGTTAGCACGAGATGAGGGATATCGTTGGAATGAAATTGCTGTGCTAACAAGGGATCTTCCTGGTTACCAAAGTATTGTCGAACAAACTTTCAACTCTTTTGACATACCCCACTTCCTCGATAGTAAACGTCCTGTCATTCATCATCCTTTAATTGAATTGATTTTAGCCGTGATAGAAGTTGCGAAAAGTAATTATTCCTATGAATCAGTTTTTCGCTGTTTGAAAACGGATTTCTTCCCGCTTCATAAGGATTCTGTCGATAGACTCGAAAACTACGTTCTTTCCCATGGGATTAAAGGTCTGGCTTGGAAATCATCGGAAGATTGGAAATACCAAAGGCGCTGGACCCTTAGTGAAAGCGAAACCCAGCAAGAAGCAGATCTGAATGTCCAGAAAGAAATCAATAAAACCAAAAGAATTATCCAGAAAATCCTGCTTCCTTTTACAAATAGTATCTCCTCCTCCGAAGATGGAACTGTTTCGGTAAGAACAGTAACGACTTCTCTTTATAATCTACTAGAGTCACTCAATCTTTCTAAACTATTAAAAGCATGGGCCATAGAAGCAGAGCAGGCGGGCAATCTTGGTGAAGCCAGACTTCAGGTTCAGATTTGGGAAACGGTTATTAATATCTTGGATGAAATGGTTACCGGTCTTGGTGATGAATACCTAACCTTAGAAGACTATGCCCTGGTCCTGGCATCAGGCCTTGAAAATCTTAATTTAGGCTTGATTCCACCAGGTTTGGACCAGGTTTTGGTGGGTTCCCTCGACCGTTCGCGTAACCCTGAAGTCCGTGTACTTTTCGTACTAGGCGCAAATGATGGGATTTTGCCAGCCCGGGCTTCAGGCGAAGGAGTACTGGACTCTGATGAAAGGTTGCGTCTTGAACAGTTAGGGATTAACCTTTCTCCCAAGGGTAAAACACAAATTCACGAGGAACAATTCTTTATCTACACTGCACTGACTAGAGCAACCGAGAGGTTAAATATTTCCTACCCTCTGACAGATGAAGAAGGAAAAGGTCTTACTGTTTCACCCGTAATAGCCAGGATCATGAACCTCTTCCCAGAATTAACTGAGCAATTCCTCAATGAAAAGTCCGACTCCCTTGATATTATTAGTCACCCTAGGCCATTACTTCAGGTTTACGCCAGTCAGTTACGGAACTTAAGAAAAGGAGAGCCCTTAAACAATCTCTGGCAGGCTGCTGAAAACTGGCTTTTGCAGGATTCTACAAGGATACAGCAAGTAAACACTTTAAAAGCAGGAGCCTTTTACGAAAATAAAGAGTCCAAAATTCCAAAAGTATTGGCAAGACGTTTATACGGAAAAAAACTTCTAGCTAGTGTCTCCAGGCTTGAGCTTTATGCTAAATGTCCATTTTCTCATTATGCCCGCTATGGATTACGGTTAAATAAAAGATCTTTGTACGAACTAGCTAGCCCTGACCTCGGTCAATACTTTCATGCCATTCTGCGCGATTTTGCTGAAACTGTTCGTCAACAGGGGCTGGATTGGGGAAGTATGCCTAAGGAAGAGTCCTGGTCCCACGTAAGTCAGATAGCTGAGAAGATAGCGCCTCAACTCCAAAACGAAATTCTATTAAGCAATGCCCGTTTCCGTTATTTAAAAAATAAATTAAAAAGAACTGTCCACCATGCCGTAAGAGTATTGGGAGAACATGCAAGGCGAGGGGTTTTTACACCTATTCAAATGGAGATAAGCTTTGGACCGGATGAAACACTCCCTGGCCTTGAAATCAGCCTTTCAGAAGAAGAGTCTCTTATACTTAGAGGACAAATTGACAGGATAGACGGAACGGTTATAAATAACCAAATCTTTTTAAGAATATTGGACTACAAATCACGTGAAACTTCTTTGACCCTTGATTCTATTTTCTATGGCTTAAATCTCCAGCTTCTCACCTATCTCGTAGTGGCCCTGCAAGGAGCAGAAGTATTATTAAGTCAATCCACAAGTGAATCCACTAATAAAAACACAGCTTTTATTAAGAGTTCAGAATATCCTAAAGAGATAAAGGCTTATCCCGCAGGCTTTCTGTATTTCCCTGTAGTAGAACCTCTGCTTGATGAAAAAATTCCGGTTTCTGTAGAACAATTGGACCAAAAGAAGCTGAAAGCTCTTAAGGTGAGAGGGTTCTTGCTGGCTAATAGGCAAGTACTAGAAGCCATGGACAGCAACTTGACCAGTGGGGAGTCCGATTTGCTGGGTTTAAAAATCAACAAGGACGACTCCTTTAGAAAGGGATCTAATGTATTAACTGAAACTCAGTTTAACGAACTATCTTCATATCTTAAGTACTACCTTGCCAAAACAGGAGAAGAAATCATGAGTGGTGAGATATCCCTCTCACCATTTAAACGTGGAAATATTAATGGCTGCCAGTATTGTGACTACAAACCTGTTTGCAACTTTGATCCTAACCTTCCCGAGAACCAATACCACAGTCTTAAAGTGATTAATAACGAAGATATATGGGACCATTTTAAGGTTGCTGAGCATAGATCTTTGCCAATTGAAGCTAGTACACAATCATCGGAATTAATGGATGGAAAAGTGTCTGCTTCTGAGATGAATTGGCTGGGGGAAGAGCGGGGGGAGGGAGAAATAGATGACTGACACAAGATGGACTCCGGAACAGCAGGCCGCAATCGATCTGCGAGGGCAGCTCTTAGTTGCGGCGGCTGCAGGTTCGGGGAAAACTGCCGTTCTCGTAGAACGTCTAATCAAAAGAATCACAAGTCCTGAAGAAATCATCGATGTAGACAAATTTCTGGTTGTAACGTTTACAAAAGCCGCAGCCAGTGAAATGAGGGAACGCGTTGGCAAAAGTTTAGATGATGCCCTCTTCAAAGAGCCTGAGCCAAAAGAAGTTGAACGACTCATACGCCAGCGTTCCCTTTTAAATAAGGCAAGTATAACTACGCTCCATTCGTTTTGTATGGAGCTAATCCGTAAATACTTCTATCTTCTAGAATTAGACCCCGCCTTCAGGGTAGCTGATGAGGCCGAGGCTGAAATTTTGCGTCAAGATATCGTCCAGGATCTGTTTGAATCGTTCTATGAACAGGAGGACAAAGATTTTGAAGCTCTTGTGGATGCATTTGGCTCAGACCGTGACGACGCCCCTTTGATGGGGCTAGTTCTAAGCCTCTATGAATTTGCTTTTAGCCAGGTTGATCCAGATAGGTGGCTGACTGGCCTGAGCCAACCATACCAATTCCTGAATACAGAAGAAATGACCCAAAGCCCTTGGGGATTAGCCGTACGTCAAGGGGTTTTGGACTGCCTGTCTCAATGTAGGCTGCTTCTAGAACGTGCTTATCGGATAGCTACCGGGGATTTGGGCCCCCTTCAATACGCTGAAGTTTTACAAGCTGATCTGAACCGGGTAGACCTATTTGAGCAAGTATTGTTTTCAGGTACTTGGGAAGAAGCTGAGCTAATATTTGAAGAAGTAATCAACTTCCCGCGCCTGGCATCTGCAAAAAGCAAAAAGGGAAAAGGATATAGCGGAGACGAACAGGCTGATGATGAACTAGAACAAACTCTCAAGGCTGAGGCTAAAAACTTGCGTGATAAGGCTAAAACAAAACTAACAAAACTTAAAGATGAGTTGTTTGTTTATTCTGTCAGGGAGCAGATTTCAGCACTTAATAAAATGGGACGGCTAGTTCAGAAACTCGGATTTATAACCAAAGAATTTGCCTTAAACTACTTGAAAGCAAAACACGCTCGCAACATCGTTGACTTTACAGATTTAGAACATTTTGCCCTACACCTGCTCCAAGGTAAGGAGGGACCTTCAGACATTGCCATCAACTTACAGGAACATTTTGTCGAAGTTCTAGTTGATGAGTATCAGGACATTAACCCTGTTCAGGAACGTATACTGCAACTAGTCTCCAAGGTAGATAGTGAAGAACCAAATCTCTTTATGGTAGGGGATGTCAAACAGAGTATCTATCGTTTCCGAATGGCTGACCCCACCTTGTTTTTAAGAAAGTATTTGGAATTTCCCCATCTTAAATTTAATTCTGATCAGTATTCCAACAGGACTCAAAGAGAGGATAGTCACAAGTCATTAAATCTAGTGATCGACCTTAACAGGAATTTTCGTAGCCGAATAGAAGTCGTTCAGGGTGTCAACTTTCTGTTTCGTCAGATAATGTCTCGAGGAGCGGGGGAAATCCCGTATGACGATAACGCAGCTTTACAATACGGAGCTAATTATGTGACAAGCCAAAGTGATTTACAGACTGCAGAAGGTCCGATTGAGGTTCACCTGTTTGATCCGGATTTGCTAAGATCAACGTTATCCCCTAAACTAAATCACGACTTAGACCAGAATCACAAGCTCGAAAATAATATACTTAACGATAATCTTCAGGTAGACACTTCAGCAGAACAAGACCAAAGTCTTGAAGAATTGGAAACTGCCAGGATTGAAGCCCGCTTTGTAAGTCAAAGAATAAGAAAGATGGTAGAAGGTTCAGAGTTCCAAATCTATGATAAAAAACTAAACACCTTTAGGCCTGTTCGTTATTCCGATATTGTTATTTTAATGCGATCCTATTCAGCAGTTGCTCCTATTTATGTTGAAGAATTTCAGAGCTCCAACATTCCTGTCTTCGCCGAAACTAATACTGGTTATTTCGGAAATAGTGAAGTAGAGACTATTTTATCTTTATTAAAAGTAATAGATAATCCGCGCCAGGACATTCCTCTCGCTGCGGTGCTCCGTTCCCCAATAGTAGGACTAAATGGTGGAGAACTTGGGAAGATTAGAGCAATTCTTAAACACGGAGATTTTTATGAATCCTTGGCCTTTGCAGTCTGGGCTGGTTTGGAAAGTATAGAAAATTGCAGGGAACAATATCTTAAGGAATTAAAGAATACCCTCAGGACCTATCTATCTTCTTGGAGTACACTTTTAAGACAAGCAAAAGACACACTGAGCCAAGCACCAGAGCTGAAGGATAAAATCGTATCCTTTTGGCTTAGACTTCAAACATGGCGTCAATTCGCCAGACGCAACTCACTGGTCGATTTAATAGCTCTTCTCTACGATGAAACTGGTTACTTGGCCTTCGTTGGCACACTTCCTGGGGGAATTCAAAGACAAGCTAACTTAAGAGTACTCTACGACCGTGCCCTTAAATTTGAAACTACTCATTTTAGAGGGCTATTCCGGTTTCTTAAATTCCTGGAAAGGTTTCAAGGTCAAGGAAAAGATATGGGCACTGCCCGAACTCTTGGCGAAACTGAAGATGTAGTACGCTTAATTACAGTTCACTCTAGCAAAGGTTTGGAATTTCCAGTGGTATTCGTTGTTGGTCTTGGTACTAAATTTAATACCAGCAGCCTAAAAGGAAAGCTTCTACTTCATTCAAGTCTAGGAGCCGGAGTCCCGATTCTGGATATCGAAAACAGGGTCAAATACCCCTCGATTATTCAGTATGCCCTTAAACAGCGGCTTTGGCAGGAATCTTTAGCGGAGGAAATGAGAATTCTTTACGTTGCCCTAACCCGGGCGAAAGAAAAACTATTACTATATGGGGGCGTAAAAAACCTGTTTAATGCCATTCAAGAATGGGTAGCGCTTTCAGAATGGCACGATATTACCTTCCCGGATGGTCAGTTGCGAAGTGCGAAATCTTTTCTTGATTGGATTGGTCCAGCACTGGCTAGGCATCCTGCAAATTTCTTCAGTGGGGAAACTCAGGCAAACCTTCAAATTCCTGAAGTCCACTCCAACTGGGAAGTCCTTATTCACACAGATTGGTCGACACACGGACAACAGATTACCCATCATCAGTCAGATATAGAACAGTTATCTACCACTTATAGTAATACAGATCTGACCAATTCCAGGCAGGAAAATACAATTGAGATGGATCTCTGTCGTGCTAATGCTCAAGTTGTCAATAAAGTTGACCAGGCAAAGATCGGAACCACTAACTTAGAACCAGAAAAGCTGTTTCTAGAAATAGACAGAAGACTTAGCTGGAAATACCCATATTTAGAAGAGGTTAAACAAGTCGCCAAAACAAGTGTGAGCGAGCTTAAGCGTCTATACATCTGGTACTCTGACCATGACTCTGCACCTTCGGAAAAACTAATATACTCACAGAATATAATTATTAAACGTCCCCAGTTTATTCAAAATCATAAGCATCTGACCGCGGCAGAAAGAGGAACAGCACTTCACACAGCAATGCAACATCTTCCTTTTGATGATTTAAGCAGCAGTTGGTTAGAGCTTGATCAAGAGCAAAAGCAGGTTATAATTGAAACCTATCTTACAACTCTTAAAGTCAGAGAAATTTTAAGGTCTGAACAAGTTGAGACCGTTTCTTCCGAGGTTATAGTTAATTTACTAGATTCACCACTTGGTAGTAGGTTACTATCAGCTGAAGAGGTTCTACGGGAAGTGCCTTTTACTATGATGTTTACTCCTCCGGGCTATAACTACCCTATGCTAGTCCAAGGGGTAATCGATGCTCTAATTTTGGACAAAACCAACCAGACAGTAGAGTTACTTGATTATAAGACCGATGCTTTTGGCTCAGAAGATTTAAACCCTGAATACACTCTCATAGATCGCTATAGCTTGCAACTTGCTCTTTACACACAGGCAGTTGAGCGATTATTAGACCTAAAAGTAATTAGATCAACCATTTATTCTTCCTTCTTAGGTAAAGAAATCGATCTTGATATAGAAATTATAAGTAGATTGCTAAACAATGTGAAATCCTGAGAAAACTAATCTTCGAAGCCAAAGGCTTCAGAATTCCAGATTTATTCCTTTGCATCACCTTGTAATCTTAAGTACAGAAAAATGCGAGATCTAGTGAGTTCTAAAAACTCACTAGATCTCGCATTTTGTAATGTTCTTCAGTATAATATAAGGTAAAGTTAGTACAAGGCTAAAAAAGCGAGGGTTTACGATGAATATAATTAGGCTAAAAGAGGGAGAAATCGCCTTTGTCGAAGCCGGAATTGGTGAACCCATACTATATATACACGGACTTGGTGCAGCGGGTACTGAGGATTTCCCTTATTTTTTTTCACACTTGCCCGGTTTCAGGCATATAGCACCAGATTTGTTTGGCTATGGCTGCAGTGCCAAAGATTCTAAACTCTATGATTTTAAGCATCAGGCCCAGGCTTTAGCAAGCTTAATAGTATCGTTAGGAATAAACAAAATTAATGTTATCGGACACAGCATGGGTGGAACCATTGCACTCGAGTTGTACCG
>JAJZSC010000068.1 GCA_021849995.1 Bacillota bacterium
AACGACTTCTAAAAACATACCCTTTATCAGGTCGTTACAGCGTCAGCGGGAATTGCTGATATGTCTTCAGATTAATGAAAGGCGGGCAATATGATAGATGGCTCGGGCCAGAACAATGGTGCGTTAACTGGAGAGCAAATGGGGTTGCAACTAAACAAGTCGTAATAGAACGATACCCTTACCTTAACGGTAATTATACATGGAAAGTGAGAGACGAAGATTACTATTTTAAAAGCGGTATAACCTATACAAATGCCAGTTGCTGGGGTCTCGGGGCTAGAGCTATGGCTTCGGGCGTAATATTTGAAGATACTAGTCCCGCAATTTTTGCTGAAGACGGTTACAATGAATCTGTAATGGGGTTATTGAATACACGAACAGTGCGTTTATTAGCGCATGTCATCAATCCAACTGTTCATATGCAAAGCGGAGACACGCAAAGTATTCCGCTTCCTATTCAAAACAACAAGTCTATAAATGAAAATGTTCTTTGTTGTGTCGAAGCAAAAAGAAACATACTCAAAAAAACTGTAAATACATATCATTTCGATGTTTCATCTTCAAACAAGGAGACATTACTAAGCACTATAAACAAAACAATTTGTGACAAGTTATTAGACGGCTGTTTGCTCTCAATAGCAGAGGCAAATATTGAAAAATTGGCCTTTGAAAGTTATGGACTATCATCTTATGGCGTCGACACGATTATAAATGAAACCAATCCTATACCAGGGCTGCTACCAGTTATCAAAGGAATAGATGACTTATCTAGTATTAATTTTAAATATCCAGAATTGTTAAAAAATATTGCTTTGCCAACGAATTATATTGAGCTTGGCGAGAATCAGATCAACGACATTCGTAATAAAATAATTGAATCATACAAACTAGGATCAGGATCTGTTGATGTCGAATCTGATTCTGACATTGAAAACAACGAAAAAGATGACGACGATAACCAACTTGAAGCTAAGTTAATTTTCCCCTCTGAATCATTGATTGCGGAATTATCAATTGTTGCTGGAGTAAACCCAGTTTCAACTTACAATATAATTGAAAAGTTACTTAATGAAAATAAAATACAATGTTCCACGGAAAGTCAATCCATAGCATCAGATTTGATGTCAACCACCATTCTTCGTTCGCTTGGTCATCTATGGCCTAAGCAAATCGAGGCCAATGAACAACCACCTACATGGGCCGACGAGGACGGAGTTATCCCACTAACAGAAGATTGCGGCGAAAAAACACTTCTCGTGCGTATCCGTGAAAGGATAATTGATGAGTTTCCTGGGGGGAATGTAAATTCCATTGAGCAAGAGTTTAGCGAAATACTTGGAACAAGCTTAGATAAGTGGCTTATTGGACCATTCTTCAAGCGCCATATTTCACAGTTCAAGAAGCGCCCAGTTGCCTGGCATATCCAAAGTAGCTCTACAATTACAACTGGCGGGCGTGCAAAAAGTTCTCGTTCTAGCGTCAATAGCCCTGCATTTGCAGCTTTAATCTATTATCAAAAGATTGGATACACGACCATTCTGGATATTCGTAAACTCTATGTTGATAAACTTCGAATTAGCTATGAAACTGAGCTACGTACTTTAGAGGGGAACAATCAACCGACTCTGGAACAATCATCTCGCAAGATTAAACTTGAGAATTGGATCGATGAATTGAAGGTTCTGGATAGAAAGTTAGAGAGGTTAGCCAATGAGGCCTTCGGGCCAGATAAGATGCGTGCAGTTCTCCGCCAGTACGCTATTAATGATGCCATGTTGTCACTTGTAGCCTGCTGGCTGAAACGTCTAGCCCAGACTGTTCAAACAGGTCCATTAAAATCATGGAAAGAAACTGCTGAACACACAGAATTACATAAGGATTTTCCCCAATGGTTGTCTGATGCGACTGCACGTCTCGATCATTTTTGCAGTGACGTCGGGCCAAAAGCACCCGAGGAAAAGAAACTTTCTGTTGACCCCTCTTCTGCTGAACTTGCTCCCATCATATCTTCTCATGCTGCAATAATGGTAAAAAACTCAATCGTTAAGGCATGTGATAGCTGGTGGAGGAAGTTTGACGAAGCAGTTCTCCTCCCAGTGCGACAAAAAATTGGTGAGACCGATGATAAGGCTAACCTACTAGAAGAAGAGCGAGATCTTCCAGGTTGCCCGACATCAAGAAAAATGGAGATTGAAAGACTTCTTAAACAATTGAAGGCTGATATTAAGGGGTTAAAAAATGAACTTTCTGAAAAAACAGAAAAAGCAAAAATAATTCGCAGGGAAATGGAATCATGGCAGTGCAAGGAAGCAGCGTTATGGGAAGGATGGTTGGCAACACAACCTTTATTCGACAAGTTTGCCCAATTGGATGTGACAAAGGCTGCTCCTTCAACGATAGCTGAATTTATTGCTCAAGAGAGCGCTTATTATCCAGATATTAACGACGGGGTTCGAGTAAATATTGCGCCTCTACAAAAGGCAGGTTTACTTGCAGCAGATGTTATTGCCTCCAAGGATCTAGACAAGGCTATTTCTGATCGAGCCGATTGGCGTGCAGACGAGCGCCGCTGGTGTCGAGAAGGAAAGTTACCACAGCCAGGTTGGTGGAAGGCTGAGGTGACCAAATGAGTTCTATGCTCTCTACAGATACTTTTCGTTCGTGGTTACGAAGTGAAATTCTAAAAGTCCTCCAGAAAAAGACATCACATCCGCCATTTATCATCTGGTGCGACCCTTCAGGTGTATGGAAGGAGCTTCTTCAAAAAGCAGCCGAAGCTGATACTTTTGAACTTTGGGCTGATGAGATCCATGAATTACTACTACGGGAAAAGTTTTGTTCAACACCACGGGCTGCACGGGTTATTTGGTTGCCGGTAACTCGTGATGAAATCACCTATTTCAAGGTTTTCGAACTTCAAGCAGAATCCGTAATGGAGATGAGCTTAATAACCGCATTGAGCAATTTCGGTGTGGAAGTGCCTTCCGATCAGGCTGTGACACTGGAGCCTTTTCTTCCTTCACATGCCAAAGAGTGGCTTGATTACCCCCTACAACACTGGAAAGACAATCTCTCAAAAGGGCAAGTTAAAACCTCGCTAGTTGACGACGATCACTTTCTTGTTGCTTTAGCCTCAGTAGGGACTTCTCTTGATACCATCATAACCGAAGATCGCGTCTCCGTATTAAGTCGAAGGGCAGTTGAAGATTTTGGACTCCCTCCGCTCCCAGAGTTAAAGGGTGATAACGGCTTCCCTGGTCTTGCTGATACTGATGCCTGGAGGCAACAGGCCGTTGCGTCACTTTTGGTTACTGATGCCTCAATAAAGCACCCTATGAATGTTCCAGGTGATAAAGAGAAGATTATTGCCACCGGAGCTTCGCGTGAGCAGGCAATGAAGTTGCTGACACGCTGGCAAAAACAAATAGATCTAGTCGAGTCCTTTGAGACGCTAGCTGTCAAGGCAGATGCGTTGACTACGTTACAGTATTGGGCCAAGGGCCTTGATCAGCTCCCACTTGCTTGTAATTCTCCCTGCATTGAATTCACGCTTTTTCAGAATGAGGTGGAGAGTCTGGCAAAGTTGGGATCGTTTGATGATCTTGCGACCAAGCTGGAGAGTAAAATCCCCGGCTACCAATCCCATGCACAGGGGTATTGGGGAAGTCGTGCAGTGAGTCGGGTGCCATGGGATAAATTACTGAAACTAGCAAAGATGGCTTCGCTCTTAAAAGAATATGCTTTAATTGAAAACAGTTGGAAAACTACATCCGATTCCGTTGATTGGTTTACAACGAAAGGCTGGGAAGTAGACCAGGTCGGAGAAGAGTTGTTCAGAGAGAATGTCGATCTGGGTGAAGGTCTGATTACAATAAGAGGTAAATTGAGAAAGGCATACTCTCGCCATCTTGACCGTACCAATCAGAAGTTTTCTGATCTTGTTGCCAATTCAGGCATTGATTCAATTCAACTCCCATTTGCGGGTGATGTTATTACTCCTGTTGTTGAAAAAGCCTCAAGCAAAGACCCTGTAGCAATATTAATTCTGGATGCTTGCCGTTATGACTTGGGATGTAGGCTTGCCGCTCTGATGAATCAGGGAGAGCCTACAAAACGAGCAACTATCAAACAGGCAATGGCTCCAGTACCATCCATAACTGCATTGGGTATGCCGTTCGCTCTCCCTGGTATTTCCTCACACCTCAGTGTTGATTTAACGGGATCACCGGCAAATTGGCGCATCACAGCTCAAGGCTTCCTTGGTGACCTTTCTGTCGCTTCAAAACGACAGGAGTGGTTGCAGAAAAACTTTAAACTGAAAGACAGTGCGTTCCTCTCAGTCGAACATGTCATAGACCACGATTCTATTGAGCAGATTGGTTCAAAAGCGCTGGGCAAGCTAGTTTTTGTCATTGGTGACGATCTTGACGATCATGACGGGAGCTTGAAGCCTTTTGGGCTGGATCAAGTATTAGAGCGATATGCACGTGCGATCAGACGGCTTCGGTCTGCTGGGTACTCTACGGTTGCAGTTGTGACTGATCACGGTTTTTTCCATTGGGAACCGGATGCTGACGAAGTGCAACCTAAACCGTCGGGAGATATCCTTTGGTCGTCAAGGAGGGCAATAGCTGGTCACAATCTCAAGCATCCTGCAGCAATCGCCTGCACGGTGACAAAGAGTGAAATAGAATGTTCCATCCCCCGGAGTATCAGCGCATTTAAAACATACGGGGGGCTGGGGTTTTTCCATGGTGGTGCGACGCTTCAGGAAATAGTAACCCCCGTCGTTATCGTTCAATGGCCCAAGAAAGCACAAAAAATTGGTGCGGTGATTAAGCCCGTCACGCAGCTTGTATCACTCACTCAAAAAATTGATATAGGCCCTTCCGCTGCTCAGGCTGAACTTTTCGGGGCGGTGGATGAAAATCTTCTATCTCGTCGGGTTGTAATAAAGATATCAGACCCTGCTTCAGGGAAAGTGCTGTTTCGTTCAAAATCGAATGTTCTTGTTGAGCCGGGCGGAACGATACAATCCGTAGAGGTTGTGAAAGTAGATGGAGCTGAGGCGAAAGTCGGAGCAAAGCTTGATATCGTTTTACTTGATTCTGACGACGAGGAAGTGCTGGACTCTAAACAAATCGATTTGAAAATAGAATTGGACGAATGGTTTTAAGGAGAGACAACATGGATCAGCCCATAGTGCTGGATGATCTGGACAATAAACTAGCCGCTGCGTTTCCAGGGCGCATTGTTAGAAAAGATCTGGTTAAGAAACTGAAGGTAGGTTTCAATATTCCAGTATACGTATTGGAGTACCTACTCGGAAAGTATTGCTCGACTACTAATGAAGAGGAAATACAGGCCGGTCTTGAACAAGTAAAAGGTGCAATTGCCGAGAGAATTGTCAAAGGGGATCAGTCAGAGCTGGTTAAAGCTCGATTGCAGCGTACAGGATCGCAAAAACTGATTGACCTTGTGACAGTTACATTTGACGAAAAGGTCCAAGGTGGAAAGTTCTGGGCTCGCCTTGCCACATGTGGACTGGATAAGGTTCACATTGGTCACGATATTGTGCATAAGCATGAACGCCTGCTGACTGGCGGAGTATGGGCAAATGTCGAGTTAGTGTACGACGACAGTATCGGCAATGATGGAGCAATCCGACCGTTTGTTCTGCATCGGCTGTCTCCGATTCAAATTGCCAGTGCTAATTTCGATGAATTTCTCGAAGGGCGTAGCCGATTCAGTCGGGATGAATGGATAGATGTATTACTTCGATCTATGGGGTATGAACCGCAACATCCTGATTTTTCGATACGGCGAAAGCTTCTCTATTTGTTGCGTCTTATCCCAATGGTTGAGAGGAATTATAACCTGATCGAACTTGGACCTCGCGGGACCGGTAAATCTTTCGTGTACAGAGAGATATCGCCCTATGTAATGCTTCTTTCCGGTGGGCAAGGAGGAGTGCCTGACCTCTTTGGCTGGAAAAACCGTAAGGATAAGCCGGGCCTTGTTCTAAAATTTGACATGGTTGCATTCGATGAAGTTGCGGGACCAAACTTCAAATCTGAAGGCGACAAGCAGATGTACAAAGGCTATATGGAGCAAGGCTCTTTTTCGCGTGGTGATGATAAAGGAACTCTTTCAGCCGATGCCGGTATAGTCTTCAATGGCAACTTGGACGGCGATGTGGAAACCACAGCTCGTATTTCTCATCTGTTCTGCGCTCTTCCAGATACGATTCGCAATGACATGGCTTTTCATGACCGTTGGCACGCCTATCTTCCCGGGTGGGAAATGCCAAAAATGCAACCAGACTATTTTACCTCCCATATGGGCTTTATCTCAGATTATCTTGCCGAAATATTTCATTCTGAATTGCGTAAGCGTAACTTTACCGATTCGTTTG
Organism: Bacillota bacterium; assembly: GCA_021849995.1. Taxonomy (GTDB): domain Bacteria; phylum Bacillota; class Desulfitobacteriia; order Desulfitobacteriales; family Desulfitobacteriaceae; genus JAJZSC01. The sequence continues at coordinate 6,416 of JAJZSC010000068.1, forward strand.
ATTGGTTCTTTGCTCTGGGAAGCCATGTCGAAGAGCGTGATCGCAAAGCGATTGCAAAGACGGTTTCCGGATTCGTCAAACTCTTACATCCTGATGGTAAGTGTACCGAAGACGAAATCCAGGAGTACCTGGCTTTTGCGATAGAGCTACGTCGCAGGGTGAAAGAACAGCTTAAGCGTATGGGGGGAATTGAATACTCCAAAGTCAACCTGTCGTATATCGACAAGAGTAGCGGTCAGGAAACTTTTATCAGTTGTAAAGAACTGGGCTCAACTCAGATTATTCCGGACGGCCCGCTTTCGCCTGGAGATTTGTTCACCGTAGGATTTGATCCTAACGAAGGGCGGTATTCACTATACCGAATTCAGATTTCAGCGGTTCCAGGTGGGCATCGTTTCAATGTAGTCGGTACCGCAGGTAAAGGAATTAAGGAAAGTGCGCGCATGGCGTACGATTATTTCAAAGCCAATGCCCGTAAAATGGGCATTGACCGGGATATAAGTTCATATGACATAAATATTCAGGTTATGAGCCTGATGCAGGGCAAAGACGCCAACGATTTAGGCGTAGCATTCTACATCGGTTTAATATCATCGATGCTGGGTCGACCTATAGCTGGCGGTTTGGTGATCTTAGGGCAAATGAGTATTCATGGGGTATTAAGTCGTGTTGAAGGGTTGGGAGACAAGCTAAGAATTGCTATGGATGCTGGTGCAAAAAGGGTCATGTTCCCTACAGAGAACAGACGAGATTTTGCTGAATTACCCGCTGAGATCATCGACAAATTGCAGATTGATTTCTATAGCGATCCATCACAGGCAGCATTCAAGGCGTTGGTTGAGAGCTAATATTTATATAGAAATCCATTGCAGCAATTGAATCTGACCACATCACTTTTTTGAGGACTTAAAAGAGATGCCTGATCTTTTTGACCCCTATGCAATGGCGCCGGATCAAGTGTATACCAACATTAGGGATTTGGCGAAGTATGCACCATATAAGGCACATGCTGAAATGCTATGGAAGAACTTTGAGCCTCACGCTGATGCAGATTTTCTCGGTGAAGTACAGAGAGCATTTCATCAAAGATTCTGGGAGATGTACCTTGGAAATGTGCTCCTGAGCCTTGGACACGAGATAGGCTCCAGTCAAAAAAACCATGGTCCTGATCTCTATGTATCAAGAAAAGATGGCAAAATCTGGATGGAAGCTGTGGCAGCTAATCGTGGGAACGGAGTAGACGCACCAGCAGATCCTTACGAACGAATGGTAGAGGTTATGCCAGGGTTCAGAATTGACGCTGATGTTATTGATGGGGATGATGCATCAATTGGTGATGAAGAGCTGATGATTACATCGTCCGGCGTTCGATGTCGAATTGCAGTAAGAGGGTTCAATGAAGAGCCAATTTTGCTGCGCTACCACACAGCCATAGACGCTAAATTCAAAAAACATGGGAAATATTTAGAAGATAAAAGAGTCATGGCAAGTGATCCATATGTCATTGCATTAAATGGCGCTGGAATTCCACTGGATATGATGAAAGATGAAACCCCAAGGATTGTAAAAGCTTTGTTCGGTTTAGGAGATGATCAATTTTCAGTTGACGTGTCCACACTTGAAGTTACTGAAGCGACGTTTTCCATTAGGCGTGATATCACTAAAAAATCAGGCTATTCAGTCGCAATGGACATTTTTAACGATGATTCACATGAAGGTGTCAGTGCAATTCTTTATTCTACAGTCAATGTCGCTAACTATCCAAAACAAATAGGGGCAGATTTTGTCCTTGTTCATAACCCTTATGCTAAAAACCCCTTGCCGTGTGGTTACTTCAAGGTTGGAACTGAATATTTCGTTAGCGAAGCTGACCTGAAAATAGTTAAGCACGCAGATGTAGGTGCAGAAGAACCCAGCCAATTAGGTCAATCCTGACCAAAGTTTCGGCAGAGGATTGTATGTTGTGTTCACTTCTACTTCGATTGAAACAATTTTCAACGATACAGATAGTCCTCTATACGGAATGAGGCTCAATCCCTGAATTTGAAAGACAAGGTGTTTATTGACTAGGTGGATAAATATATAAATTTCGAACAGATTGTGGTAGAGTCTTTTCATGGAAAAGACAGATGCCCGCACACTTAATCAAGAGACTCAATATGAACTCCGCAAGCAGTACATACGCCTTCGCAAGAAGGGTATGAGCAATCAGTTGGCCGCCGAAACAGTAGGCATTAGTAAAACCCGGGCCAGCAGTATTTGGCAGCTTTATCAGAAGGGTGGGATCGATGCCATCAAGCCCAGAAAACGTGGGCGGAGACAAGGTGAACATCGCAACCTGACAGCAGAACAGGAGGCTGCAGTCAAAAAACTTCTGATAGACAAGACACCGGATCAACTGAAACTGCAGTTTGCCTTATGGAGCCGAGATGCCATCCGTTTGGCAGTCAAAAAAGAGTTCAAAATTGATCTGCCGTTACGCACCATAACTGACTATCTGAAGCGGTGGGGTTTCACCCCGCAGAAGCCGACTAAGCGTGCCTACGAGCAGAACGAGAAAGCAGTACAACAGTGGCTTGACACCACCTATCCGGAAATTGCGGCCAAGGCAAAGCAAGAGAAGGCCGAAATCCACTGGGGTGATGAAACAGGCGTTCAGAGTGACGCTTACAATGCCAAGGGGTTCGCTCCCAAGGGTAAGACTCCGATCATCCGGCTAAACGCCAAGAAGAGTAGCATCAACATGATCTCTTCCATCAGCAATCAGGGTAAAGTCCGCTTTATGCTGTACCAGGAAAACATGACCTCACAGGTGTTCATCAAATTTCTGTCGAGACTGGTTAAGGATGCAAAGAGCAAAGTGTTCCTGATACTGGATAACCACCGTGTACATCACAGCAAGTTGGTCAAGATATGGCTTACAAAACATACAGAACAGATTGAACTGTTCTTTCTGCCGTCCTACTCACCGGAGCTTAATCCGGACGAATATCTAAACGGCAACTTGAAACAAAAGATCAGGTCTGGCATGCCGGCTCGGTCAAAAGAAGACTTGATAAAGAAAACACGTTCGTTTATGAAAACTCTTCAAAGGAGACCTCACCATGTTCAGGGATACTTCAGACATCCCAAGGTTACCTATGCGGCATGATTCATATGTTTAATCACCGGAGCAATAACTACTATACAATTACTATACAGCCACATAAAAAAAGGGGTTAGCCTGATGGCTAACCCCTTGAATTTTTTGGAGCGGGAAACGGGATTCGAATCCGGTCAATCCGTCAGTAGAGTTAGACTCCTGAAACCACAAAACCTATTTATGTTGATATGTTAGACATTCTCCCGAGGTCGATTTCGCTTACTTATTGTTCATCTGGATGAATCATGTATCAATGTTTTGGTCAAAGTTGTGTCAAAGGTTATCGAACTGTAGGTTGTCAAACTTCACAGGCTGATTTCGTCCGGTTTCAACCAGACCATTTTCCCGTCTTTCATGCAGACAACCGGGTTGCCGGCCTGCTTATGTTTGAGAACCGCTTCTTTAACCGCATTTCTTACAGCTTCGTCGATTTCGGTGCCTTCCGCAAATATTTTGCCTATGTCTTTCTTGATTGCTTCAGCCATTGTATTGCCTCTTTATTGCTTCCCAGAGGAAAGCTGCGTATTCCGGTCCAAGAAGACCACGATTCCGTTGTGATGGTGACCGCGATTCCGGAGTGATCGCGACCGGCATTCCGCTGG
>JAJZSC010000069.1 GCA_021849995.1 Bacillota bacterium
CAAGGTTGCCCAAACTGATGCTTCCGTCCTTATTCAGGGTGAGAGCGGAGTGGGAAAAGAACTGATAGCCCGGGCTATCCATCTCTGGAGCATCCGGGCAAACCGTCCCTATATTCCCTTAAACGCAGGTGCCATCCCGGAAGCTTTGATGGAGAGCGAACTTTTCGGCCATGAAAAAGGTGCTTTTACAGGAGCAGCCTCCCAAAAAATCGGCTTAGTGGAAATGGCTGATAATGGTACCCTCTTTCTGGATGAAATAGGTGAGATGCCTTTATCCTTGCAGGTCAAGCTCCTGAGGTTCTTGGAAAGCGGGGAATTCCGGCGGGTTGGAGATACCCGGCTCCGGCGGGTAGATGTCCGGATAGTGGCTGCAACTAATAGAGATCTTCAACAGGAGATTAATCTGGGACGTTTTCGACAGGATCTGTATTACCGTCTCAACGGCCTGACCTTAAAGGTTCCGCCCCTGCGCGAGCGCCGGGAGGATATCATCCCTCTGGCTGAATACTTCCTGGAAACCCAGAATAAAGGAGTCCCATCTCAACAAGATTATGTCTTATTGCCAGAAACTAAGGAGCAGTTGTTAAGCTATGATTTTCCAGGTAATGTGCGCGAGCTTGCCCATCTCGTCAAACGCGGCCAGATCCTGGCTGCCGGTGGAATGATCGCACCTGGTGATATCTGGCCGGAGAAATTGGAGCAGGAATCCAGGACACTGAAAGAAGAGTCCGGGCTGCAAAAACAAGTATCTATAATACAAAACCAAGAGCCAGGGATACCTTCAGCTCTCGGATCAGCAGATGGTTTTCTAGATATATACGGCGACGGTTCATATCCAACCTTAGAAGAAGTTGAGAAACGGCACATCCTAACCACACTTAAGAGAGTAAAAGGGAATAAGGCTCAGGCGGCAAATCTTTTAGGTATCAGTGTAAGGAACCTTTATCGTAAGATTCAGAGTTATGGGGTAGAGGAGTAGTTAAACTTTAAGCAAATGCTTGACTAAATCGACGGCTGTCACTGCATCACTGGCAAAACCTTCGGCTTTGATAACGTGGGCAAAATCATTGGTCGCTGGGCCTCCTCCAATAATCACCTTCACCTGATTCCTTAATCCTTTTCGTTCAAGTTCCCGGATTGTTTCTGGTATCATATATAAGGTAGTCGTGAGCATCGCCGATAGGGCAACAATGTCGGGCTGATGATTGACAACTGCCTCCGCAAAATCCTCAGGTTGAACATCGATTCCCAGATCAATCACATCAAATCCGGCGCCCCGCAACATCATAACCACTAAGTTTTTACCGATATCATGTAAATCTCCAGCGACTGTTCCGATAACGATTCTACCTAAAAGGGAATGTCGAGCTTCAGAAAGGTGAGGTTTTAAGACATGAAGGCCGGCATGCATCGCGCGTGATGCAATCAACACGTCCGAGATATAAATCAAGTTGTCGCGAAATTGCTCTCCAATAACTAGCATGCCTGGAAGTAAAGCGCTTTCAAGGATTATTATGGGACTTATGCCGTTTTCAATGGCCAATGTAGAGAGAGTTTTTACACGATTAGCTTGCCCCTTAATGAGAGCCTCAGTGATTAATTCTAATTCTGAAGTTATCAGGATAACTCACTCCTTCGATCTAGCACATTTAAAGGGCATTTTGTTTAAAACGGCTGGGTGTAATACCTTCGATCTTCTTAAAAACTCGTGTGAAATAACCGGGGTCCTCAAAGCCACTTCCCTCAGCTACTTGCATAATATTATATTTCGGATTTCTTAGCAGCATTTTAGCCTTTTCGACTCGGATCTGAGTTAGGTATTCCATTAAAGTACAACCCAGGCTTTGCTTGAAAATTCTACTTAGATAGCAAGGGCTTAGATAGACAACCTGGGCGATTTCGTCAATGGTTACTTTTTTCTCATAGTTTTGTTTTATGTAATCAGCCGCTTTTTGAATTGCTTGGAGATTTTTCTGATCTTTGTTGTCTAATACTCGATCCATAAAGGTTTCCAACATATTTTTGGACCAGAGGCAGATCTCATCTGTATTCGTCATTTCGAGGAGTTCTTGGTAATACACGGAGTTAAGCTGGAGGATATCATTGAGATCTGCGCTGCCATCCACTGCAGCCCTTGAAATAATGACCACCAACTCCACGATCCTCGTTTTAACGCTATCGATATTTCCTGAGTGTTTTTCGATAATATCCACTAATATATTGTCGAGAAGATGATGGGCAGCCTTTTTTTCACCATTACGAACCTTAGTTCGTAGTTCGTATTCTTTGTCCAATGAATAAATGGAAAAAGCCCTGGACTCAATGGTACGTATGGCAACTTCGGCACGTTTTCGTGCTTGTATTTCTTCTGCTAGCCGTGCCTGTTGGGCAGCAATTTTCCTCCTTTGTTCTAAGACAGTCATGCCGCTTTTCATGATTTGGTTGGCAACGATGAACAATAAATCTGCAGCCGCTTGAACCTTATCGCTAGACATGACATCAAGTTGAGCTGCAGCCCATTTCACTGCAGCAACATCAATATCAAGACCCTTGACCATTTCTTCAATTTCATCCAGAAAATAATCCTCAGGCTCCCACATCAGAACCTGTCCACAAATAATGGATCCCACATGTTCCTCCAAAAGGATGGGGGCAGCCCACATAATCAAACCGGCATGACAACGGAAGATATAAGGCTCACCATATTTAGCTGCTTCAAGGCAAGCGCGGGCGTATGAGCGCTGGCATTTTTTTGCTCCTAAATCATCTGCCCGAATCATTTTACAAAAGCGGCAGTCTTTAATCTCGTTGTCGGTAGAAACGAGAGTATTTCCATGAATATCAACCAGTATGGCCTTTAATCCAGTCGATTTGGAAAAAGAACACAACATTTTTTCCAGCAGATTTCGTTCCATGAGTTTCCCAAGCCATTGAGGGCCTTTCCCTTGTGTGTGTGTAGGATTCACATCATCACCTCCAGAGTCCGGTAATAAGACTTTATTGGTCTAAGAACATTAACCCTACGCAATGCAATAATACCGATGGTATTTAAAAGTCGGATAAATATTAAAGGTGTGGGAATATTCCATAAATAGTATAACATAGAAATTTATGTTTGACTTGCGTTCGTGGAATTTAAGAGGCAGTTCTTATCTGATAAATAAAAAGGGCGCTTTTGTCTCAAAGAAGGTATGAATCTGTTCATTCCCGACGAGACTTAAAGCGCCCTTGAAGTTAAAAGTGAAATATTTTAGATTAAATCGTATTTAGCGGGATCAAATTTGTCCGGGGTAGTGGTTTTAATCATGGCTTGTAAAAATTCTTCCTTGTCGTTCGGAACGGAATTTAGTTGCTCCTCTATGATGTCTAGATAACGAACTTCGCGGTCTTCTAACAGTACGGCGCCGTTCTTATGAGCATCCCGCAATTCCTGAATTGTTGCCGAGGCAGCTATTTTTGTCCGTTCAAAGTGAGTCTGGCCTTTAACTATCTTTTGGCTCAATTTCAAAACGACGCTCGGATCTAAAATATAGGCTTGGGGGTCAAATTGACGATCCGATTCGGCAAGCATGTCTCTCATATCCATTGCCTTTCCACGAGAGGAAGCAACATTCATAAGACGGCAGTCATAGGCCAGATTCTCTAGAGAGATGGTTGGGGCCATACCCCCTAATAATCTTACATTTTCTACCGATTCGTTACTCCAACAGTCAGCCAGGCAGGCCGCAATGTTGCCGACCGTGCTCGAGTGCGCACAGGCACTGGATTTACCCTCCATGGAAATTGGGGTTCCTGTAATCGCTTTGAGATAAACTCCTTCGTACCCGCAATCTTTGTCTGGACCAACTGCGCCTCGTTCTACCGCGACTAGAGTTCTCACGGCACTCATTACCCGATCAACGGCAGCAAAGACTTTCGGGATAAAGTTCTTATTGGCCATGACCATTGAGGTGTTGGCAAATCCGCAGGCGGTGTCACCAGAGGCCAAAGAGTTTGTCTGACCAGCAATTTTTACAATATTGTCCCATAAAATAGTCATATCGTGTGTCCCCACAACACCTAAGGCGAACAAGGCCTTGAGCAAATCACAATTCATTACAGCTTCGTCATGAAGATTTTTTCCGCCAACCGATTCAATGGCTAAAAAGTCCGCACCTGCTTCACCGCACCCTCTAAAGGTTTCCATTAGATTATCCCAGTGCTCGCCACGATACATATGTTTAAGTTTCTTACCTTCTCGAATATCGACCGGAGTCATGCGTAACAGGCTTTTGAGGTTAAACTTAGCTTCGTATTCCATCATAACTTCTTTAATAACTTTGGTCACCTCAATGCCCCACTGAGGATTGAAGGTACAGGGAGGAAGGAGTTCGATTTCCACTAACATACCAGGAACGTGCAGTTCATGCGCTTTGGCACACACACCGTGAATCATTTCTTCATACTGAGCTTTAACCTTGGGCATGGTGGCTTCTGATATTAACATCGGGGGAAGAGTAAAATTGATTTCGGGATAAACCGTTCCTCCCCCGATAACCATACCATTAGTACAATGGATCGGTTTCTTGGCTACACCGAAAACAAATTCGTCCAGATTAGTGTAGCAAACATCTTTAAACACGAGATTATTCACACGATCCCCTCCTCGTATAAAATAGATCTATTGAATGAAAACCTCTATTCAGAAGTACAATGTCGATTTTTAATTTAAGAGTTTACCCACTAACTCTGTCGCAGAAGCAGCATCCGGTGCAAATCCATCCGCACCGATTTCATCAGCGAACGTCTGAGATATCGGGGCACCGCCAACTAGGACTTTTACATCGTTGCGAATGCCTTCTTCTTTTAATACTTCAATCGTTTCTTTCATAGCAAGCATGGTCGTCGTGAGCAAAGCGGAAAGTCCTAGTATCTGGGCATTGTTTTCCTTGATTGCAGCTATGAACTCTGCTGGAGTAGTATCTACTCCAAGATCGATTACTTTATAGCCAGAACTTTCCAGCATCATCCCGACTAAGTTCTTCCCGATATCATGTAAATCACCTTTCACGGTTCCTATGACAATTGTTCCCTTACTTGCAATCTCACCATCTAATAATAGAGGTTTAACTAATTCTACGCCAGCACTCATAGCACGAGCGCACATTAAGACCTCAGGCACAAACATATCCCCAATCTTGAAACGCTGGCCTACGACATTCATACCTTGAATAAGACCGTCATTAATAATGGAAAGCGGGTCTAGTCCTTCATTGATAGCCAACTGTGTTAATTCCTTGACCTTTTGTTCTTGGCCAGCGATAACTGCTTTACTTAATTCTTCAAAGTTATTCATTTTTTTAACCTCCTCAATTTACTTAAATTGTCTTAAGCATTTAATCTGTTTGTGCAGGCTTACTAAAGAGTTCTTATCTGTTGTATTTTCAAGCCTCACTTCCTTTATAATTATTATATTTTTGTGAATATTTAGCTAAATGTACCTTTTACTATATTTTAGTGCGAAAAGTCTGCTCATCGTATGGATTTTCTTGTCTTATCTTGATTAATCTTAACTTCATGTTTTAACCCGCTGTCAGCCTGTTCTGCTTTCTAGAGCAAAATTGGAATTCAAGGAGATATCAGCAAGTACATAAGTATTTCAAGGCAGTACAAAAGAATCCAAGTAAGTACAAAATAATTCATAGGCAAGGCAATGAATTAAAGATAAACTAACTTCAGATAGAAAAATGGGCAGAGGATCATAGGAGGACGGAGGTTATGATTAAATTTGATATTGTCTCTGGTTTTTTAGGAGCAGGTAAAACGACTCTGATTCGTCAGATTCTTAAATCCCTGAGGGATGAGAAGGTTGTTATAATCGAAAACGAATACGGGGATACAAGTATCGATAGCGAAGTATTAAGCGTGGCCGGTTTTGAGGTCTATGAACTATCCAATGGCTGTGTTTGTTGTACACTTAAGGAAGATTTCCGATTTACGCTGAGGGAAATCCTGAAGCAAAAGGTCGATCGCATCATTTTTGAACCATCCGGCATATTTGTGTTAGGCGAGATATTTGAGCTTTTTAAGGACTTGCAAATTTCATCGAGGTGTAGTATAAATTCCGTTACAACCGTTGTCGATGCTTTGAATTTCTTCAAGCATGTCAATAGCTATTCGGGTCTGTTCAAAAACCAAATTGAAAAGGCTACTTCTTTAGTGGTTAGTAAGACACAGTTTATTGATGACGAAGAAGTGAGTAAGATTAACGAAGACTTGAGGCGGATCAACCATTCTGCATCAATCATAACTAAGTATTGGGAAGGGTTAACCGATCAAGATGTTTTAACTCTCTTAAACAAAAGACCAGAACCCTTTTTCAATTCAATGCCCCTTCCTGCCGGACATGATTTTGAATCGCTGGGCCTGCGAACAACTAGGATATTTGAACTAGAGCAGTTAAAGAACATTCTAAAAATATGTAAAAACGGAGATTTTGGTAAGATCTTAAGAGGAAAAGGGATAGTCCAAGCGGGAAATACCACTCTGGAATTTAACTACGTTGACGGTCATTATGACATTACGGAATTAACAGAGAGTTCCTTTGGAGGAGTCAGCTTTATTGGAAGGAATTTGAAGGAAAAAGAACTAATGGCTATTTTCCAGTGAAATTAAACCACCATAGGACCGTTAAATCCGGTTCCCATGGTGGTTTAGTTTTGACATTATGCAAAAGCAGGAAAATTCATGTGGTCAACATAATGGTTCATAAATTCTGGCGCATAGGAAAGTTCTAAAGGATTTAACGTTTTTTGCAGGGTTTGTATTTCTTGTAAAGCAGCTTTACTGCAAAGGCAGAGCAGGGCGCCCTATCACTTTTCTCGTTCTTTTGCTTTATCTCTTTTTCCGCTTTTTTATAAGAATTATTTCATGTTTTCGTTTTGTCTTCTAAAAACTTAACATTATTGTTTAATTACAGCAGAAAAAGATTTCCCCTACTCATTTTGAGAAGGGGAAGATAAGTTTGATTTTAGAACTCTATCTTTTGCGCACGATAGGCGCTAAGGTAGTTCATGCAAAAGTTGTCACGTCCTACCAGGGTTTCAGCTGTGATGAGGCTTGCCATCATGCGTTTATCTAACGGATTGATGATTAATCCGTCCAGGCCCTTGGCAATGGCCATAATGGCAAACGTTTGGTTAATAAATTTACGGTTCGGTAAACCATAGGAGATATTGGACAAGCCACACATAGTGTGAACTCCTTTAAATTCCTTGCTAATCGCTTCGACGGCATTAAGGAATTCAACGCCAAAATCCTTGTTGGTTCCCACAGGTTGTACAAGGGGATCGACATAAATATTATCAGGTTGGACATTATTCTGAACTAACCCATTGATTAGTCGGTCGGCAATTTTAAGTCTTTGCTCTGTGGTTTCAGGCATGCCTTCATCACTCATACAGAGCGCAATAACCTTCAGATCGGTTCCAGCAATCACCGGAAGTAACGCATCGTAACGAATCTTTTCCAAGGAAATGGAATTGATCATTGCTATGCCTTTGTGTACTGAAAGGGCAGCCTGAATAGCCTTGGGATCCGGGCTATCAAGACAGCAAGGAGCATCATTGGTAGCCTCCTGAACGTTTTTGACTAACCATTGTAGATATTCTGCTTCCTTACCTACAAAAACGCCTGCATTAACATCGATGAAGTTTGCACCAGCTTCCAGCTGTTCAGAAGCAACCTTTTGAATCGTTTCCGCATCTTTAGTACTAATCGCTTCAGCAATCGCCTTCCTGCTGGCATTAATAAGTTCCCCAACGACGAGCATCTCTCTTCCTCCTTTTTTTATAAACGTATTCTTAGACTAAGAAATATCCAGTACCGATCTGTGATCACTCGCAATGAATATGTATGCTATCAGTACCCGTATTTTAGTCCGTAATTGTCCATTTTCCCAGGGATTTTCTTGTTTTATCTTGACCTATCCTAACATCATTCAGAAATAATGTTTGTTGAATTATAAATAAGTTAGTAAAATGGAGTTATTGTTGTTAAAGTCAAAAGCTGGGTATTAATACCTATAAATAACACACTAATAAAGATAGTTAGACTATTAATTAAGCGGCAATTCTTGAGTGAAAGTGGAAGAGAAAGTTTCAATTTTTGCCCTTGATCAAACAAAAAGATAGTTAAGGGAGTTTTTAAAATGAGTTTTAAAGCGACTAAGGTATTGGATCTGTCACAACCTATCTTTAGCAATTGCCCGGGTTGGCCTGATTTTCCGACGTTAAAGGTTGACGTAATTAAAACCCAGCCGCATGATGGTTATAATATGGAAGAGCTACGGGATTTTACCCTCCATTCAGCTACGCATATAGACGCACCCTATCATTTTTTTGCCGAGGGTAAGAAGGTAACTGAAATTTCTCTTGACGCCTATCAGGGCTCTGCAGTGGTCATAAATCTGTTCCACAAAAAAGCGAATGAGCGTATAAGCAAGGAAGACTTGATCACATATGATGACAAGATCAAAGAAGGAGATATTGTCCTTCTTTGCACCGGTTGGGGTTTAAAACGCGCAATGACTAAGGAGTATATGTATGAGTGGCCAGATCTTGACGGCAGTGGTGCTGAATATTTAGTATCAAAAAAGGTTAAAGGAGTCGGAATTGACGGTTTGAGTATAGGAGGGTATGGTGCGGAAAAAGCCCTTCCTGCTCACAAAGGTCTCCTTGGGGCCGGTATCTGGGTCTGTGAAGATATGTATATTCCAAAAGAAATTTTGGAACATGAACGCTGGTACTTTACTGCCTTTCCGTTAAAGTTTGTAGGTGTCAGCGGCTCGCCAGTGAGGGCGGTTGCTATGCAATTTGGCTAAAATATTGGATAAGAGTTAACGGATGAATGTAAAAGGCATACTGCTTCTTTTTCTGAAAGGTTTCTGCTGAACGGCTTCTAAGATAAACGATGGGGGAGGTTTTCTGAGTATTCGTCAGGAAGCCTCCTTTTTTGATAGGTGTTAATCAATTTTTACATATTATAGAAAATATTTTTAAAAGGAAGAGGAAATTGGTGGAATTTGGAGAAGATATTACTATTGAGATGTGAACGGAGCAATGCGAATGTTGGAACTACTGAGAGTCGGAATCTTTAAATTTGTTATTAATGGGCCTAAGGGTCTTGACCTACCGAGTTACCACGGATCAACCCTGCGGGGAGCATTCGGTCATGCTTTCAAACAAATTGCTTGTGTTGATTCCAAAAGGGCATCCTGTCATGAGTGTGAGATTGAAATTCACTGTCCCTATGCCTATGTTTTTGAAACGACATCTAATAGTAAAGAAAATGGCTGGATGGGAGCATACGACGATGTTCCAAGGCCGTTTATGTTTGTGCCGCAATTAGAAGGAAAAACTTATATCGAACCAAATGAGGAATTGGAGATAGAGGTTCGTTTGTTTGGCAAGGGGATAGAATATTTACCTTATTTTGTCTTAGCATTTAACCAGATGGGAGAACAGGGTTTAGGATATCAGCGAAAAAAATATAACCTTAAAAGAGTGATCAGTGTCAATCCTGTACTTAGAACGGAACAATTGGTTTATGAGGGAGAACAGAACAAAATCTTTGCTCCGAAGAACGTTTTAACCGGTTCTTCGATTTTTGCAGTTCTCCCAGAAGAAGCTAGACAAATACGGGTAAACTATCTAACTCCACTGAGGATTAAGGAACAAGGCAGACTTGTCCAAACAATCGAGTTCTCTTATTTGTTACGATCTTTAGTGCGTCGAGCAAGTGCACTCTTGTTATTTCATCATGGAATAAAACTGGAACTGAATTTTGGCGAACTGATTGAACGAAGCCAAGCAGTAAAAAGGGTAAAGGATTTCAGTCAGTGGTACGAATTTGAGCGCTACTCCAACCGCCAAGAACAAAGGTTAAAACTCGGCGGAGTTATCGGTGATGTGACTTATGAGGGGGATCTTGGAGAGTTTATCCCTCTACTAGAGTTTGGCCGCTGGAGCGGAGCGGGTAAGAATAATGTGTTTGGGTTAGGGCAGATGGAGTATACGGTTTATATATAAGATT
>JAJZSC010000070.1:0-8626 GCA_021849995.1 Bacillota bacterium
GCCTCAATCTCATCAAGGATACAAATCGGACTTGGCTTTACTCTTAGTAAAGCGAACAACAACGCAATGGCGGTTAGGGCTCTCTCTCCCCCTGAAAGCAGGGATAGCAGCTGCGGCTTTTTGCCGGGAGGTTGGGCTATTATTTGAACCCCTGTGTCTAATAGGTTGTCTGGATCGTCCAAGCGCAGTTCCGCACTTCCGCCATTAAACATCTCCCGGAACACTTCTTTAAACGCTTCGTTTACACGGGCAAAACCTTCAGCGAAACGCTCGCTCATAGTCTTATCTAACTCATCTATCAGATGCTTTAAAGACTCACTCGCCTTAACCAGATCTTCCTCTTGGATTTTTAAGAAATCATAACGTTCCGCCATCTTAGGATACTCTTCGATTGCCGCTTGATTTATGGGACCTAAACTTTCAATTTCGGCTTTGATAGCTTGAATCCGCTCCCAAATCCAGGATCTGTCTTCTTCGGTCAAGTAGGAAACTGCCTCCTGCCAGGTTAGAGAATGCTCTTCGATTAACCTGTTGGTCAGTGCTTCCCATTCCGTTTCCAGGCGGGCGATCTTGAGCTCATTGGAATGGAGCTTTTGCTCTCTAGTTTGGAGATCTTGTCTCTTTGCTTTTACTTTATCTTCAAGACTGATAACTTTAACAGCCAGGCTTTCCTTTGTCTCCCGGAGACTGAAGAGTACTTTTTGATTCTCCTCCTGAACTCCTTGCTGCTTCCCCAGGGAATTTAACGCTTGATCCACTTCCTGTTGGATATCACTAACTGTAAGCTCAAGTTGGGCTAAACTATCCAGCTTTTTGGTGATATTATCCTTTATTTCCTTATACGTCTCCAAGTCCTGTTGGAGCAACTCGGTAGTTTGAGCAAATTCCTGTTCCCATTTTGCCAGCCGGACTTTCTCCTGAGTCAACACTTCTAAGATATTCTCAGCCTGTTGGGCAGCCTGCTTGGCCATTAGCTCATGAAGATTTAACTTTTCTTGTAGTTGTTTGACCAAAATAGCTATGTCATCTAACCGTTTAACCAGTACTTCTTGTTTAGCAGCATACTCCTGTCTGTTTTGGTTGAGTTGGGTTTGGCGCAATTCCAAGTGACTAAGGTTTTCTTCGATACGCAGTATTTGACTGGTTTGGTTCTGACCGTTGGCCCTAAGCATTAAGACCTTTTCCTTTAACTCCTGACCTTCCCTGGTTAAAGCTTGGATTTCCTTTTGAAGTTCTTGCTTGTTGTCTTCCTGTGATTGTTGCTCAAGATCTAGTAAGTTCTTTTGATTCTGGAGATCTTTTAAGACAACTTGAAGCTCACTAATTTCCCGTGCTCGCCCAAGCAAGCTGGCGCCTTTCTTTTGAACACTCCCACCGGTTAAAGCTCCACCAGGGTTAATTTGTTCTCCGTCCAGACTGACAATTTTCGCCCTGTACCCGGATTTATTCGCTACTTTTACGGCGGAGTCTATATCTCTGACGATAATTATCCTACCAAGCAGGGATTCCATAATACTTTGATAGCGGCTGTCATACTTAACCAAGTCAACTGCCAGACCCAGATAATCATTAGGATTAAGACCAAGTTTATTTAACTCTAATCTGCCACCTTTGATTACGTCTAAAGGGAGGAAAGTCGCCCTGCCAAGTTGATGCTTCTTTAGATAGGTGACAGCTTGTTTGGCTGCTTCCATTGTTTCAGAAGCAATATTTTGAACCGCAGCACCTAAGGCAGTTTCTATAGCCAGCTCATACTTTTCTTCAACCTGCAGCAAATCAGCAATCGTACCGCACAGACTGCTGCACTCCGGCATGCCCCGCTTTTTCGCTGACATGGCTTCACGGACGCCGCGGTAATATCCTTCTAACGAATCATCTAAAGCCTGCAAAGCTTGAAGCTTTGCTTGGGTGAGATCAATTTGCCGTCCTAGGGCGGTTCTTTGTTTAGAAATTCTATCATAATCCTCATTTAGAGCAAGCCGGTTTTTCTCAAGCTTTGCTAAAAGGCTTGAATTCTCTTGCAGGACACTTTCTGATTTATCTAGTTCAAGCCGGTATTGGTCATATGAATGTCTGAGGGCCTGAACTTCTTTATGTCTGGCTTCCTCTTCCTCATGCAAATCCTTTAATTGTTGGTCAGCAGTTTCCAAAGAATGGCGAACAGCTGTCACTTCATTTGAGATTTTTGTTTGTTCTGATAACGCACTGAAAAGTTCAGACTTTATCTGTTCTGCTTCGTGTTCACCGTTCTTTTGCCTGGCTAAGAGTAATTTTTTCTCATTCTCTTCAAGCATAACTTTTGCATCTTTTAAGGTCCTCTGTAAGACTGCAGATTTTCCCTCCAGGGATTTAATCCGTTCGGCAAGTCCTTCTTGTTTAGACTTCCCTTCCTTAATTTCTCCGTTTATTCTTTGAATCTGTTCATTATGATAAGATAAACGTTCCCTTTTAAGACTAATATTATGGTTGATTGAATTAATACTCTGCTCACATTGGTAATACTGTGCTTGCTTCTGTTGCACTTCTTCTTCCAACTTATTTAAGACAAGTTTATCATCAAGGTTTTGAGCCTCTTCTTGAGCCAAACCACCCATAATCTCGGTTAATAATGCTTTCAAACTGTCCGACTCGCTAGTTGCTGATGAGAGTTTTTCCTGAAGCACATTAAGGTCTTTGGCTATTAGGTTGATCTCAAGCTGTTTTTGCTCGCTGGCTAAGGACAGACTCTTTTTGGCTAGTTCAGCCTGGATTGACAAGGGAGCTAGTTGTCCCTCTATTTCTCGCATAATGTCTTCTAATCGTTCCAGGTTATGCTCTGTTTCCTCAAGCCTTTTTGTGGCCTCTTTTTTGCGCGCACGATACTTCGAGATTCCGGAGGCTTCTTCGATCAGAGTTCTTCTCTCTTCCGACTTGAGATTTAATAGTTCTTCTACCCTTCCTTGACCGATGATAGAAAAACCTTCTTTGCCTATACCGGTATCCAGCAAGAGTTCCTGGATATCCTTCAACCGGCATGATGCCTTGTTAATAAAATATTGGCCTTCCCCATCTCGATAAACACGCCGGCCAATAGTTACTTCTTGAAAGGCGAGCGGGAAAATTCCAGTAGAGTTATCAAAAATAAGGGATACTTCAGCCATCCCAACCGGTCGGCGCCCGGAACTTCCTGAGAAGATTACATCCTCCATTTTGGTTCCACGCAAGTTTTTGGCACTTTGTTCTCCCAAAACCCACCGAACAGCATCAGCTACGTTGCTTTTGCCGCTGCCATTCGGCCCTACGATAACACTCATTCCGTTTTGCAATTCCAGTTTTACTTTATCAGCAAATGATTTGAAACCCTGAATATGAATAGCTTTTAAAAAAATAGGGAGACATGCGGCTTTAGCCATTCTCCTCTTCCCCCAAATATTCTAGTAATTGTCGAGCCGCGCGTTGTTCAGCTTCTTTTTTAGTCCGGCCAATCCCTTTGGCCATTAATTTCCCTTGCAGGTAAACCCCGGCAGTAAACCTCTTGTTATGATCCGGTCCTTCTTCGGCAATTATCCGGTAGTTTACATCGCTTTCATCACGCTGAGCTCTTTCCTGGAGCAGCGTTTTGTAATCGCCGTAATTCCCTTGAGCTACTTGTTCTATAGCAGGCTTTAACAATTCAAGTATAATACGTCTTGCTTCTTGCAGCCCGTACTGGAGATACACAGCTCCAACTACTGCCTCCCAGGCATCGGCAAGAATTGAAGGACGTTCCCTGCCTCCAGATACCTGCTCTCCTTTGCCCAGGAGCAATTCATCCCCTAGTTTAATCTCCTGGGCCTTACGTGCCAGGATCGATTCATTTACTACTGCGGCCCTCATCTTCGTTAGTTCCCCTTCTGGGCGATCGGGATAATTTAAGTACAAGTACTCAGCTACAACAAAGTCTAAAATCGCATCTCCCAGGAACTCCAGCCTTTGGTTATTATCCCAACCACATTGAGGGTTTTCAAATAAATATGACGGGTGAGTAAGCGCTTCCGTAAAGAGCCGATTAGGTGGGGAAGAGAGTTCGAGGCGTTTAGCCAGACCGAGTCCTACTTCCCTCCGTTTGGAAAGATGACCATTTACAGGCTTATTTTTTTTCCCTAATACTTTTACTGCGTTTGCTTCACCCTTTTGACTTTTGTTCACAAAGGTCCGACTCCTTACCCTACTAACTTCTTTAAGACTATAGTAGCATTATGCCCTCCAAACCCAAAAGTATTAGACATGGCTACATTTACTTCCTGCACTCGAGCCTTATTCGGTACATAGTCCAAATCGCAGTCCGGATCCGGTTCTCCATAATTTATGGTCGGAGGAATTATGTTATTTTCGATGGCTAAAGCACAGGCTATCGCTTCAATCGCTCCGGCAGCACCCATCAGATGCCCCGTCATTGATTTTGTAGAGCTAATAGGGATTTTATAAGCGAGAGGACCAAATAGACTCTTAATAGCGGCAGTTTCAGTTGCATCATTAGCATCTGTTCCCGTGCCGTGTGCATTTATATAGCTGACACTATCCTTCGGCAGTTCTGCGTCTGCTAAAGCCTTTTGCATCGCCTTCGCCGCACCTGCTCCTCCTGGGACAGGTGTTGTGATATGATGAGCATCTGAAGAACTGCCATACCCGGCTAATTCTGCGTAAATCTTAGCATTTCTAGCCTGAGCATGCTCTAATGATTCTAGAACCAGAATTCCAGCGCCTTCACCCATAACAAACCCAGTCCGTCTTTGATCAAACGGCCGGCTGGCTTCTTTTGGGTTCTCTTTTTCAGTGGACATTGCTTTCATAGAGCAAAAACCTGCAAAAGCCAGCGGGGTTAAAGGCGCTTCTGTCCCGCCGCATAAAACAACATCAGCTTCACCGCGCTGAATAAGGTGGAATGCCTCTCCGATGGCATTGGTAGCTGAAGCACAGGCTGTTGCTACAGTAGAACTCAGCCCTTGCAAGCCAAAGGCAATAGATAAGTGTCCCGCCGCCATATTACTGATAAGCATCGGAACAAAGAAAGGACTGACCCTGCCAGGTCCTTTGTTCATCATAACTTCCTTTTGCTCCTCGAAGGTTGTTACTCCCCCGATTCCACAGCCGATAACAGCACCAGCCCGCTCTTTATCCATCTTTTCCAGATCCAAATTGGCATCTTCTATCGCCATTTTGCCAGCGGCAATAGCAAGTTGTACAAACCGGTCCATGCGCCGGCTTTCTTTCTTATCAATCCAATCAGTCGGCTCAAAATTCTTAACTTCTCCTGCCACCTTTGTAGGAAGATCACTTACATCAAACCTGGTTACAAAGTCAATTCCAGATATTCCGTTTACTAGGCTATTCCAGAATTCGGCTAAATTATTTCCAACCGGTGAGATTACTCCCATGCCAGTAATAACTGCACGTCGCTTCACTAATCGACTCCCCTTTCGTTAAGCTTTAAGTATTTCAGTTTTAATGTTTTCAAATATTTTATGAACAGAAAGAACTTCCTTGATTTTAGTAAATTTTGACCCGGAAAAAATCAGGCCTTCTTTGATATCACCCTGCTGGGCGGCTACCAGACGGTCGATTATACAAAAATTCCGTTCGCATTTCTTAAGGCAAGCCCTGCATTGCGTAGGTCTAACATCGTCATCCCTGCCCAAAGCTTCTGTAAAAGGATTACGTATCCCACGTCCCGGCAAACCAACCGGACTATTAACTATTACCATATCTTCTTCCTCAGCCTGAACGAGATATTCTTTCCACGCTTTATCAGCACTGCTCTCTTCACTTAGTGCAAATCTTGTACCCATCTGAACCCCATCGGCACCTAGTTTTAAGACGTCTACAACATCTTTGCCGTCGATAACCCCTCCAGCCCCAATTACCGGAATTTTGACAGCACTTTTAACTTCCGGGACAATAGCCCTCATCGGCCTATCTGTCCCTAAGTGCCCTCCAGCTTCAGTACCTTCAACAATGACAGCAGCGGCACCTAGCATTTCAGATAACTTAGCCAGCTTAGCTGTTGATACTATTGGAACAACCGGAATGTTTGCTTCTTTACCCCAAGCAAACATGTCTCTAGAAAAACCAGCTCCGGAAACAAGTAGATCTATCTTTTCCTCAAAAGCTGCTTTAACTAATTGAGCGAACTCCCGAGCAGCATACATTATATTTACACCAATTATTCCTTTGGTACGTTCTCTGGCTTCTCGAATTTCTCTTCTAAGTTCGTCAACTGATATTCCACTACCAGCAATCAAACCTATTCCGCCTTCTTCTGCGACAGCTGCCGCCAGAGGAGCCATGGAAATTCTGACAGCCATACCACCTTGAATGACCGGTACTTTTGCAACCAGATCAGCAATACGGAGCTCCGGTATCTTCAATTATGTTTCCCCCTGTCAATCCTCATCTATTAAAACTCTATGTAAACCCTTCCAATATCCGTAAGACTAGGAAGAGATACTACTCGTTATAAGAAAGCCCCGCAGAATACTACGGGACCTTCGGGGACTACTGGTTTTCCTTGATGTAGTTCACCGCATCGCCAACAGTACGAATCTTTTCGGCTTCCTCATCAGGAATATCCAAGTCAAATTCTTCTTCCAGAGCCATGATTAATTCTACAATATCTAATGAATCGGCATTTAACTCTGCGAAGGTAGTCTCTAAGGTGATATCCTCTTCATCCACACCGAGTTGATCTACTACGATGGATTTAACTTTATCGAAAATTGCCATGTTGTCTCACCTCCTCTCACAGGTCCATTTAGGAATTACATCTCCATTCCGCCATCAACACAGAATGTTTGACCTGTAATGTATGATGCAGCAGAAGAAGCTAAGAATACTACTAGTTTTGCCACATCGTCAGGATTTCCAACCCGCCCAAGCGGTATCTGTTGGATAATTTGATTCTTTACTTCTTCAGGTAATTTTTCCGTCATATCAGTGTAAATATACCCAGGAGCAACTGCATTTACCCTTATTCCTCTGGGTCCAAATTCCTTAGCCACTGATTTAGTGAAACCAATTATTCCCGCTTTGGCTGCCGCATAATTAGCTTGTCCGGCATTCCCAGAGATTCCTACGACCGAAGAAATATTAACGATAACTCCCGAACGTTTTTTTAGCATACTTTTACTTACAGCTTTGGTGCAGAGAAATACACCCTTTAAATTAGTGTCCAGAACTGAATTCCAGTCCTCTTCTCTCATTCGCAACAATAAATTGTCCCTGGTTATCCCAGCATTATTAACCAGGATATCCACTTTCCCATACTTATCCATAACCGTCTGAAAAAGCTTCTCAACATCTTCAGAATTGCTGACATCTGCCTGTACAGCAAACCCCTCTCCGCCTTTTTCACGAATGAAGGTAACAGTTTCCTCAGCCTTGTCTGCCCGTCCAGCATAATTCACAATCACTTTAGCACCGGCTGCAGCCAGCTCCACGGCAATCGCCCTGCCTATTCCGCGGCCAGCTCCCGTGACCACGGCCACGTTTTCATTCAGCATCATTTTATCTACTCTCCTTTAAATATGCAAGTGACTTTTGCAGAGAGATATCATCTTCAACATTCAGAAGTGCGACTCCTGGGGCAGTTTTCTTAATCAGCCCTGTCAGAACCTTACCTGGTCCGCATTCTACAAAGGTATCAACTCCGAAATCACTGAGCAGCTTAATGGTCTGCTCCCATCTGACCGCCCCACTCACCTGCTCAACAAGAGTCTGCACTATTTCACTGCTTTCACATACTTCTCCGGCATTTATATTGGCGATAATCGGAAATGCCGGGTTACTCCAGGCAATCCTGGATAATACCTTTTCTAGGGCTAGCCCCACTTCCTTCATATAGGGTGAATGAAATGGTCCACTTACGGCTAAAGGAAGGGCTCTTTTGGCACCCATTTCTTTAGCGATTTCGATAGCCCGCTGTACGGCTTTTTCTTCGCCGGAAATAACCAGCTGACCGGGACAGTTATAATTTGCAGGTACTACCACACCAGCTTCAGAGGAAGCCTTTTTACAGGCTTCTTCCACCAGCAGATTATCTAGGCTAAGTATTGCAGCCATGGCTCCACCAACAGGTGCTGCCTCTTGCATTAACTCTCCCCGCCGACGAACGACCCTCAAGCCATCCTCCAAGCTCAGACTGCCGGCAGCAACATGGGCCGAGTATTCGCCAAGGCTATGGCCTGCCAAATAATCCGGTTTCAGACCTGCACTGTCTAAGAGCTTAAAGGCAGCAACACTAACCAATAAAATCGCCGGTTGAGTATTAGCTGTTTTTTGAAGTTCCCCTTCAGGGCCATCCAGAATTAGGTTTACAAAATCGGACCCCAAAACATTTCTACCGGTTTCGAAGACCTGCTGCCCTACTTCAGTTTGAAACAACTCCCGGCCCATTCCGACATACTGAGAACCTTGACCAGGGAAAACGAATCCTACTTTACCCATTTTATCTCCTCACTCTAGTTCTTAAACATGCTGCTGAGCTTTCTCCATTCGCTATCTGCCGATGTAATTATATCACTGATAATTTCCGCTGCAGGCTCAATTTTTGTTACTGCCCCAGCTATTTGCCCAGCCATTACCGAACCGTTTTCGATATCTCCCTCAACCA
>JAJZSC010000070.1:8636-9724 GCA_021849995.1 Bacillota bacterium
CAACCATAGCCAAACGCAGTTTTCCTACTCCTAACTTTTCCAGTTCCTCAGGAGGAACACCCTCACGTTCTTTTTGCCCCAGTTCACGGGTAAATTTATTGTTTAAACACCTGACCGGATGGCCGGTCGAACGCCCAGAAACTACAGTGTCGCGGTCTTTAGCCTTGATTATCATCTCTTTTACTTTTGGAGAGATAACACATTCAGTCGCACACATAAACCTGGTTCCCATCTGTATCCCTTCAGCCCCCAAGGCTAAGGCTGCCAACAGTCCCCTTCCATCTAAGATTCCTCCTGCAGCAATAACCGGAATATCAACAGCATCCACTACCTGAGGTACCAAGGGAAAGGTCCCAATCTCGCCAACGTGTCCGCCGGACTCAGTTCCTTCAGCAATCAGAGCATCTACTCCAGCCTTTTCAAGTCTTTTAGCCAAGGCTACAGACGCTATAACCGGGATAATTTTAGTCCCTACTTCTTTAAGCATCGGAATGTATTTTCCAGGATTACCGGCTCCTGTAGTAATAACCGGAACCCGTTCGTCCCGGATTATCTCCATCACTTCCTCTAAATAAGGAGACATCATCATGACATTAACGCCGAAAGGCTTCTTAGTGGTACTCTTAACCTTTTTTATTTCCCGAAGCAGCCAATCTGGTGGCGCCTGTCCTGAACCTATTATCCCAAGTCCTCCTGCTTCGGAAACTGCAGCAGCTAATTCACCGGTAGCAACCCAGGCCATACCTCCTTGGAAAATAGGATATTCAATATCTAATAAATCACAGATCTTGGTTCTTATCATATAGCATCTCCTCTCTTTGCCCATTTCAGAGCTGTTGCACCCCAGGTCAACCCGGCTCCGAAGCCTACCATAACCAGTATATCCCCATAGTTTACCCGTCCGGCTTTTACAGCCTCATCCAGAGCAACAGGTATCGAAGCAGCTGACATATTACCATACCTGTCCAGATTCACAACAACCCGGTCAGGTGAAATCCCTAACCTTTTTACAGCTGCATCAACGATCCGGAGATTCGCCTGATGTGGAATGAGCAAATCAATATCTTCTTTGTTAAGCCCAGCTTTAT
>JAJZSC010000071.1 GCA_021849995.1 Bacillota bacterium
TCCAGAAAATCTCTGACAGTATCCAACACGTTAACGAAAATAGTATTTATGAAGAAAAAATAATGAAAACGGCTGATTCGGCAATCCATCAAGGGAGTAAGGCTGTAGAAAATACGGTAAACCAAATGCAAAATATTGAAGCAGGAACAAAAAATGTTCGAGAAGCTGTTGCCAGGGTTGCCAACAGTTCACAAGAAATTATGAGCAGTGTTAACATGATCGATACCATTGCGAAACAGACGAACCTGTTGGCGCTAAATGCTTCTATTGAAGCGGCAAGGGCAGGCGAAATGGGCAGAGGATTCGCAGTTGTTGCGGCGGAAGTTTCTAAATTAGCAGATCAGTCACAAACCGCGGCGAAGAAGATCGATAGATTAATTTATGAAAACCAAGGGAATATTGAAAACGCCGTAAAAGCCATTAATCTAAACGATGGAACAGTCCGGAATGGGATAGTAGCCGTAGACCAAGCTGGTAAAGCTTTTAGAGAGATTACTGAGTTGTTAAAAAATGCATCCCAGCTCATTAATGAAAGTCTTGAAGTCAATCAGAGTATGGTTAAGGACAATGAACAAGTATTAAAAGCAATTGGTATAACAACAGAGATTAGCAAAGAATCAGCAGACGTTGCCCAGTCCGTCACGGAAACTTTATCAAAACAAGCCAGGGCTATTGAGCAGATTCAAGCTGCTTCCCAGCAATTGACGCATATGGCCGATCACTTGGAACAGGAAATAAGAAATTTTACTTTTTAAAGTATATGTTTAACTCTAAGGAGAATAATATCTTCCACACACTTGTTGTGACTAAACGGAAAATCGATTATTATAATACAGAAGAGAATTGATTTCTACGCTGAATAATTCATAAAAAGGAGAGATCCTCTTGGGTTCAAGGCAATCATTTGATAAATCTCTAAGCGAATTAAAAGAGCAGACACTTCAACTTGGGAGTATGGTTAAGGACCGCATCTACCATTCTGTCGAGTCCCTAAAGACTCAAGATTTAGAACTTGCCAATCAAATTATTACCGGTGATCTTGAGATAAATGAGCTTCAGTCGGCTATCGAAGACAAATGTATACATCTAATTGCTACTCAGCAACCTTTAGCCAAGGATTTACGTAAAATCGTTGCCGCACTTAAGATAGGTATTTATCTTGAGCGAATGGGAGATTTGTCAGTAGATATCGCCAAGGTTACGGTTAGATTGGGGGAGAGCAAGCAAATTAAACCGCTCATTGATATTCCGCGGATGGCAGATTTAGTGGTAGACATGATTAATAAGGGTTTAACTGCTTCCATGGACGAAAATGTTGAGGCTGCACGGGAAATGGCCTTACTGGATGATCAAGTAGACCATTTATATGCTCAGATATTTAGAGAATTGTTGATTTTTATGATGGAAGATCCAAAGATTATTAATCAGTCGACCTATCTTATTTTTGCAGCGCGTTTTCTGGAAAGAATGGGAGACTACTGTACCAATATAGCTGAGGAAGTTGAGTACATCGTACGCGGCAAGAGGTCTGATTTGAATATGTAGTAAGCAGTATCCCTCTAACATTTATGGTGCGTGTTAAGGGTGCAAGTAGTATTGTATAAATTTTTACCCCGAGGTTATGGCCCCGGGGTATTTTGATTTACACCATCAGAAGGCATAAGAATTCCTTTCTAGGTGGCATCAGTGCAACTAGGCAGCTGCCTGCGCTTATGACTTGGCGCCAGACAAAATTTCTTTATCCCTTATAGCCAAGTCCTCGCGACAGATGGTAAAGCGGTACTAAATACAGTAGAAAAAATCAAGGTCTGTTTGCATCAGTCCCCCAAGGACAGACTTTTATGCAAATACCACAGATGTTTTTGCCGATCCCTGGCAGGACAGAAAAATCACTAGTTAATTTTTGTGTACATGCAGCTAGGTTAAGTGCATCTTCCCTAGATTCGGGGTGATCTTCCCAAGTTGTTCCTTTGATAGCCTGCGCAGGGCACGCTTCTTGGCATCGACGACATGATCCGCAGCGATTTGGAAGTAAAGGGTCTGCTTCCAGTGGAGCGTTAGTGAGCAAGGTAGTTAAACGCACACGTGAACCGTACTTAGGTGTAATTAACAAAAGATTTTTTCCTAACCAGCCGAGGCCAGCAGCCTTTGCAACAGCTTTATGAGAAATGTGCCCAATCCATTTACCCTTGTCAATAGCTTGTGAAGCAGGTATTGCTAAGGCCTGATAACCATTTCGTAATAATTCTCGTTGTAAAAGAAGATTAATGTGATCGAGCAGAGAATTAGCAGCCTGATAATGATGGGCATACAGGGGAGTAGGTTCTGTTTGTATTTGTTCAAATATATCTGGTGAGATAGCTGAGGCAATTACAACTGCTCTTGAATATGGATCTAGAAGTGTTTCCGGTATTGTTTGAATCCCAGTAAGTCGATTTAAGTCCGCTATTCCGACTAAATCGGCTCCAAGTTCAATGGCTTTGTTTTTGATTTCCAGAGCACTAAACAATGACATCTCCCCACTTTCATTAAATAGAAATTACTGAAGATTACTGAAGATAGTAAATTCTTGGTTCTATGTAACTGTTAAAAGTCCTTTAGTAGGTATTGTCACAGAAAAATATTTTCTAAGGTTTTACTTGGCCAACCAGTAGAATATAAGGTTGAGTAATTTTATTGAGTTTACATCAATGCACTTGAGTCTTCCGCTCCCAAAAACTTAGATCAAGACTAATTTATTCTAAATAACTTTATTTGTTGTCAGAAAATTTTTAGCAAATTTTAAAACTGCTAGAAGGAATATTCGGAAAAGTCTAGAATATAATATCAACAGAAATCTTTGAAACGTTTCAATCGCCATCATCATTAAATATTCAAAGGAGCTAACAATGACTACTATTAAAGATGTTGCACGTTTAGCACAAGTATCTGTAGGAACTGTTTCTCATGTTTTCAATAAACCCGAGTGTGTAAGTCCTGAGACCATAGAAAAAGTGAAAGCAGCCGCTAAAGAACTCAATTATTTTCCCAATAGAATAGCCCGTGGTTTAGTAAGAGCAAAAACGCAAATAATCGGTTTGGTTGTTTCTAATATTCATAATGCAATTTATTCCGGAATCACAAAGGCTGTCGAGAAAACACTTAAATCCAACGACTATAATGTAATGTTAATTAATACTGACTATAGTCACGAAAAAGAGGTTGAGGCAGTAAATTTTCTCTTGGAATCTAATGTAGATGGTGTAATATTCGGGTCCTCTTCGGAAGAAGGGAACGACAGTCATCTATTGATGTTTACTGATCGATCCATACCGGTAGTGATTATCAATAGAAATGTTGACTCTGAAAAGTTTGACCAGATCATATATGACACTATTAAGGGAAGCCATGACGCAATTGCATACTTACTGTCCTTAGGGCACAGAAGGATAGGATTTCTTGGAGGGCCTTTTGAAAGAAACAATTTGCATACTGCAACATATAAGAGATATCTTGGGTATAAGTTAGCATTGGAAGAGTACGGTATTACTGTTGATGAAAACATTGTTATTTCAGGTTTGGATATTACCTATGAAGAAGGTTATCGCCTTGCCCTGGAGTTACTTGGGAAATCCACTGATATTCCGACGGCTTTGTTTGTCCCTCAGGATGATATGGCGATAGGGGCTATGGGAGCCTTAGCTAGTAAAGGTATCGCAGTTCCTGATGATATGTCAATAATAGGTTTTGCAAATCACTTTTATGCTAGGTATGCAGTTCCACCATTAACCACCGTGAATATACCAAGCTACGAAGCGGGAAAGTTAGCAGCGGAACTATTACTGGAGAAAATGCAGAATTATTCCTTAGAGAGGACTACCACATTTCTCCCCTGTGATTTGATAATCAGACAGTCGACTAAACAAAGGTAATTTTTTGATTTTATTTGAAACGTTTCAATTCATCTATAGTTGATTCTATAGGAATTGATTTTAGAAGAATCCTAAATATGAGTACGAAAGGGGGTAAAGGCTGGTTAGAGTCAACGTAAAGGAGGTGGAAGAAACTAATAAAAAGACTAGGGCGGAAAATTTTCACAACTTGGGAGGAAAAGTTATGTCATTACAGTTCATTAGGGAAGAAGGTCTAGATATTCCAGTTGCTTTAGATGTCGATGTTGTGGTATGTGGCGGGGGCGCTGCAGGAATAGGAGCAGCATTAGGTGCAGCCAGAGCAGGAGCGAAGACAGTTCTGATCGAACGAAACTCATTCCTTGGTGGAGTAGCTACAGCAACTATCATGCCGATATTTTTAATGGATTTAGAACATGTAAATGGGTTCACAAAGGAACTGATTACAGAGATTATTCGTAGAGGCAGAGCGTGGTCTGGAACAGTTTTAAACTTTGATCCCGAAGCGTACAAACAGGTTGCCCTTGAACTTCTCTGTGATGCAGGAGTCGAGTTTCTTTTTAATACCTTTGTAAGCCGTCCTATTATGGAAGCTGGAGTTATTAAAGGTGTCATCGTGGAGAATAAGTCTGGTCGACTTGCCATTATGGGAAAAGTCGTTATTGACACCACAGGTGATGCGGATGTTGCGTATCGAGCAGGAGTCCCTTGTACTTTTGGCCGTGAAAGTGACCATAAAATTCGACCGCTGACTATCAATTTCCGCATCGGTAATGTAGATTTCAGTAAAGTTGTTGAGTATGCGACGCAACGGCCGGAAGAGTTCTCACCTGACCCGTTAGCCCAAGTGCTGGAAATGGATAAGAAATGTCTTAGAATTACCGGTTTTTTTGAACTGGTAGAGCAAGCGCGTCAAAGAAATGAGCTTGATAAGGATTGCCATTACATTCGGTTTGAAGGTGTGGACGTAGATAATGGAGTTACTACTGTAAATAATGTTCGTGTTTACGATCTGGATCCGACTAACGGATTTGACTTAACCAGAGCAGAGATCGCAGGAAGAAAGCAAGTTGAATTGCTGTTCAAGTTTATCAAAAAGTATATACCCGGATGTGAAAATGCTTTTCTTATCGATACTTCTGCCAATATTGGAGTGCGTGAGAGCAGGCGAATCCTTGGGGATTACATTTTGAATGAACAGGATATTCTGAACGAGAAAAAAGTACCAGATAGCATTGCTTTGATTTACAGACGTCATATACCAGGTCAAGAAATGCACAATCCGGATCGCCAGGAAGGTTCTTCCACAGATCATTGGGCTAGAACCCTCTATAAGAAACTTTTTTCGTTTCAAGTTCCCTATAGAAGTTTCTTCCCGAAGCAAGTAGAGAATCTTTTGGTAGTAGGACGTTCAATGTCTCAAGATCACCAGGCCGACACTTGGACTAGGGGAATGTACTGCTTAATTGTGCTGGGTCAGGCTGCAGGTATTTTGGCTTCAATAGCAGCAAGAAATAATATTAAAGCTAGGGAATTAAATGTTCAAAATTACCGTGACCAGTTGTATAGACAAAATATACTAATTGAATAGGTGAGGAGTTATGGAACAAAGAAAAAAGTATCCCCGAATATCTTAAACATGTAGTCGTCCGCCAACTGCGACTTTCAAAGATACTGGAGATACCACTTACGATAATAAGGTTTGGCCAAAGAATTTTCAAGTAAATTAGCATCTTAGTTGCGCTCTCATTACAATTAAAAAGGAGAGAAAGAGAGATGGCCATTGAGACTAATGTAGAGACTAATAAAGTAAATCCTCCAATTCCAAAGAATTTCTTTGAGTACGTGAAAAATATTGGCCCTGGTATTCTTTTCTTACTATCAATTCTTGGGGTAGGGGATTTAACCGGATCTTCGGTAAATGGTTCTAAATTCGGATATGCTATTCTTTGGACTCTATTGCTGGCCGTGATTATTCGCTATGTGGTGCTTGAGGCTATTGGACGCTTCGGAATATGCAACCCTGGCAAGTTAACCCCGATTCAAGGTTTATTAAAAGTATATGGTAATTGGTTCAGATGGCTCATTGCAGCATTTGCTTTTACGTTTTTCTTTACCAGTATGTCCTATTACGTAAAGGGCTGTGCTGAAATCCTTAATGCAATGTTTCCGTTTTTACCTATACCGGCTTGGGGTTTGATAACAATTGCCTTTGGTATTTTCTGTGTTTACTCTCCAGTGTATAAGAATATCGAGAAAATGTTTAAGTACCTGCTTATACTTGTATTCTTTACTGTAGTGGCCTGTGCCTTTATTTTAAAACCTGACTGGGGAGCTTTCTTTACAGGAATGTTCATTCCTTCAATTCCACCGGGGGTTCCGGATTTACGCAGTACTATGTTCGTTGTGATTGGAGCAATCGGCACAGTAATTGGTGGTATGGGTCAGTTAATGTATCCTTTCTTTATTCAAAAGAAGGGATGGAATGCTCCACAATATGTTAAAATGGTACGATTTGACTTAGCCTTTACGATTATCATGTTATTCCTCATCGATTCGCTGCTGTATATCCCGGCAGTTACTCTATTACACTCCCAGGGTGGGGCAGTTATCAAGACAGCATTAGATATCTTCAACATGATGCATATGGCTGTTGGCACTGCTGTGACATTCGTATTCATGCTTGGGATCTTTGGAGCAGCAATTACGACTGCGGTGGGCATGCCGTATGGAGTAATCCATGTATTTCAGGAAGCAGTTTATGGCAAGATTGACCATAAACACTGGACCTGGAAGGCGGCTTCCATCTTTGCCTGGATACCACCGGCATTTTTTGTATTCACGAATGTTCCGTTTACTACAATAGCTTTAGTAGCAGGAAATATTGGAGTGTTCTTTAGTCTCTTGGTCGGTACTGGAATCTTCATTATTGGCAACAATTCAAAGCTTATCGGCAAGGAATACCGAAATCCTTGGTGGTCTAATGTTGGTCTAGTGGCAGCACTGGGTACTTTGTGGTACTTGTCGGGTTTGCGTTTGATAGAGATGGTTCAAAAGATTTTAGCTTAGAGAATTAATAGATTATGAGATGGCTTATCCTTAATGGGTCAAGCCATCTTTTTTGGATTAGGTCTACTATTACCGTACTCGGGTTTGATGGAAGTATTCATTGTTGATAAAGAGAAGCCCTACCCTTTATATCCAATTCCGCGTGAAAGTTGATAGAGAATAAACTGATTAAGACTTACGTTCTCTTCCTTAGCTTTTTCAGATAAAGCCTGATGAAGAGACTTAGGCATACGGACACGGAGTTGACCAGAGAAATCAGAGGTGGTTTTACCCGGTTCCGGAACTGGTCGACCAAGTTCTATGCAGGTTTCAATCCAGCCCCTTTTTGCATCTTCGAGGTTGGCAAGACACTCTTCGATTGTCTCACCATCAGACATGCAACCGGGGAGGAGTGAAATTTGTGCAAACCAACCACTGCCTTCGTCGTCTGATAGTTTTCTTAGCTTAATTTCATAATCTAAATTTACATAGTAATCAAAGTCTTTCATTCTTCTCCGTCCTTTCAAGTTTGCGGATTACATTTATAGCTTCTTTAACAAATACTGCCTTTAGCGGTCGTGCGAAAGGAACAGTTACGATTTCAGTTAAGGCTGGGTGAGTATAAGTATAGTGGCTTGTGCCTTTTCGAGATTGCCGGCGATTAAAGCCATAGCGAATGAGTATCTTGTCTAAATCCTCGAAGCTAACATCTTTTGGATTATTCACAATTTGAGTGTAAAGCTTATCGAATTTGGTCAATCAAGTCCGCCGCCTTCGAATATATGGTACTAAATTTGGAACCATCATTCAAGTGTAATTTAGGAAAATATGGAACTTCTTCAGTGTTATGGATTAGTTTAAGTATTTAATAAAAGAACCAACCAAGGCTTGCTCAGTCGTGGATAGTTCTTGCATGTGTTAATATTTCAAAACCTTGTTTAGTTAGGCAGAGCCCAGAATCATTCAACTCCAGACTTCCACGAGAAGAATGGAGTTTTCTCTATGGATTAGAGATTCTAAGATTAAATAATTTTTAGGAAAACTGTCTTAACTGTTTTAGAGACTTGTCTAAAAACTGTCTTTAGAAAACTTTACAATGCAGTATCAATAGCATATAATACATAAAGAACCTAATTTTTCCTAAGTTTCAGTCATCAGGGGAGTAGTTTCTATGGATAAAGTCAACACATTGGCTACCGCAGCCTGGCTTTATCGGACGATTGTCTAAACGAGACCTATGGCACGCTATAAGTGTGCCCGTAGGTCTCTTGTTTTTTTGAGTTTGTTTGGCACCGGCCAGGACTTTTTAGAACTTATTGTTAGCGATTAAATTTGCGAGTAAATTAAGGAGGTAATTATTTGGAAGCTCTAATTTATTCAACCATATTTGTTGTACTAGCCGAAATGGGTGACAAAACTCAGTTGTTGGGGATGGCATTTGCAACGAGATACAAGGCCAGAGTGGTTCTTGCAGGTGTTTTTGTTGCTACGCTTTTAAACCATCTTTTAGCTGTGGCAGTCGGGGATTACCTTACAAACTATATCCCTCTCAGGCAATTACAGCTAATTGCGGCCTTATCTTTTATCGTCTTTGGTTTATGGACCTTGCGTGGGGATACTCTGGAAGGGGAAGATCAAAAGGTCTACTTCAATCCTTTTTGGACAGTCACCATAGCATTTTTCATTGCCGAGATGGGTGATAAAACCCAGTTGGCTGCGGTGGCTTTAGCTGCTAAGTACGATTCCCTTCTGGAGGTTTGGATTGGTACTACAATTGGTATGATGATATCAAATATTATTGGTATTACCATTGGAGTTGTCTTAGGCAAGAAAATCCCTGAGAGAGTGGTAAAAATTGCTTCGGCCAGCGTGTTCATACTCTTTGGTTATGTAGGGATATGGCAAAACTCTTCCAATGATCTAAGAAGCTGGCTGATTGGCATAAGTACCGTAGCAATTTTAAGCTATATTCTCTTTCTGCGTTATAACAGCAACCGCGGAAAGGGAAACTTCGCGAAGTAAAATACTTCGTGTTCAATGGTCCAAATGGGCTGAGATACCTAAGTAAAGGGAATAGAATAAAACCTTTAGCGAGCAAAGAATTAGAAGACGGCTAAAAAGCCCTGTACTCATTAAATTGAGAACAGGGCTGGTTCACCTTTGGATGAATTAAAAGTAACATCTAGATATGGTGAAGTTGTATCTGTAGCTGGAGGTACAGCAGTAAGTACAGGTGGTACGAAATGATTGGCAAAAATGTTTAAAATTATTAGAGCTGTTAATAAGCCTTATCATAATAATCTGCGAATAAGATACTAGAAAAGGCATTAATCTTACCTTTAAAAGAAGAATTTTTAGATGAGTTTTTCAATAAATTTTCCTCCCTCATCCAATTTACATGTTCTGTAATAATACGATTGCTTTCCGATAATTTCCGTCCGAAATATTAAATTAAAAAAGTCGGCCTAGGTGCCTCGGCGAGCCTTTTGCGAATGAAGTCCTTTTATCAGGGAAATAAGGGTAGAAAAAAGTACTTCATCCCAATTTAAGTTTTCAGGTGAAAAGAATATAAAGTCATTTTTATATTCCCGAAGAATGCGCATT
Source organism: Bacillota bacterium (assembly GCA_021849995.1). GTDB lineage: Bacteria > Bacillota > Desulfitobacteriia > Desulfitobacteriales > Desulfitobacteriaceae > JAJZSC01. The sequence continues at coordinate 9,543 of JAJZSC010000071.1, forward strand.
TTCCTTTAAATAATGGTTAGAAATTAAATCATTCGAAATTAAGCAGTTTCAAGTAAACACCCCTGTTGCAATAGAGTAATCCTACTGCATCAATGGAGCTAGGCATTCAACCTAAAACATAATTAAAAGATAATATATTTAATAAGTATTTCGTATTGACAG